>JAITLE010000278.1 GCA_031278075.1 Bifidobacteriaceae bacterium
GGGTGTCACCATTCCTACACTTCTCCCGCCAGAAGCGAGAAGTGTAGAGTTCCGCGACCCACGCCCCGGCCCACGGGCGCAACTCAGCCCCAGCATCCGTCGGTCTGGGTGGTAGTTGGGCTATTGACCAGTGGAGACGTTTGGGCGGCAGCTGTCGGAGTGGCCAGATGCGGGCGGCGACGCGCCGAGTCACGGCGCCAACATGGACAACCTGTCCGGCTTGTGGCCGCACAGCGTGGGCACGTAGGGTCGTGACCCGTGATCTTTTGCATCCCAGTGGACGCGTCCGGCCAGGTGGGGAACGGGTGGGGGCGCGCCCAGTCGGTCGCGATCGCCGAGACGGACGATGCCGGCCACCTCGTCTCCTGGCAGACCCACAGTGTCGGGTGGGACGCGCTGCACGGCCAGGGGACCGAAGGTTCGCACCACGCCCGCATCGTCCGTTTCTTGAGGACATGGCAGGTGGAGTGCGTCGTCGCCGAGCACATGGGGCTCGGCATGCGGCGGGTCATGCAAGCCATGAACATCCCCGTCTTCGTCGGCGACGCCGGCGACGCGCGCGCCGCGGTGGCCTCCGCCGCTCAACTTTTGGCCGATGCCGCGCGGGCAGCCTGAGCAGAAGTGGCTGCGCTCATCGTGGACATGGGCGGCGCGCGCCAGTCGACCAGCCCAACGTAGATGGCAGCGGTCCCCGACCTGACCGGCGTGACCGCCTGGCTGACCGCCGCAGGACGCATCCGGGTGGTGTTCCCGGCGCCGCGGGACGCGGTTCACCAGCGTCACGTTGGGAGTGACCGGCCACTCAAGGCGGCCGCGGGCCCTAAGCCTCGATCCACCGATGATCGCCGCAGGGAAGCACTAGACGGGTGCGATGGGCGTTCCTGGCCGGCGATGGCTACCCGGTGGCCTGCCCGGCTGGTCAGGGGCGGCCAGCGTGCCTAGCTGGCGAGCGGCGCAGTAGGCGAGGATCGGTGGATCGAGGCTAAGTCTTGCGCAGGTAGACCCGCTCCACCAGGTGGTCGGCGCCCTTGCGCAGCACCAGGGACGCGCGCGAGCGCGTCGGCGCGATGTTCTCGCGGAGATTCGGCGAATTGACGTGGTCCCAGACAAACTCGGCGAAGGCGGCCGCCGCACCGGTCGGCATGGTCGCGTATTGGTGGAAATACGAATCCGGGCTGGAAAACGCCGTGCGCCGCAACTCGAGGAAGCGGTCCACGTACCAGCGGCGGATGTCCACCTCTTCGGCGTCGATGTATATCGAGAAATCGAAGAAGTCGCTGACGACCACCTCGTCGGCGTCCCTGGGCCGGGTGCGGGCGCCCTGGAGGACGTTGAGTCCCTCGACGATCAGGATGTCAGGCTGCGTCACCACCGCCACCTCGCCGGGCAGAATGTCGTAGCGCAGGTGGGAATACTTGGGCGCCTCGACCCGCGCCGCGCCTCCTTTGACTTGCGCCAGGAAGCGGAGCAGCGCCGCGCGTCGGTACGATTCGGGGAACCCTTTGCGGTCCGTCAGGCCGCGTTCCGCCAGTTCAGCGTTTGAGTAAAGGAACCCGTCGGTTGGCAGGAGCTGCACCCGGGGCGTGTTCGGCCAGCGGGCCAGCAATTCCACTAGCAGCCGCGCCACAGTCGATTTGCCGACCGCGACCGATCCGCCGATCCCAATCACATACGGCGTGCGCGAGGTCGCGTCCCGCAGGAACATCCCGCGCACGTCGTGCAGGTAGTGGGAGGCGTGCGCGTGGAGGTTCAGCAGCGCGCTGAGCGGCCGATACACCGCATCGACCTCCGCCAGTGAGATCGCGTCGCCGATGCCTCGAATCCGCGTCACGTCCGCCTCCGTCAAAGGCAGCGGCGTCGAAGACGCCAGCGCCGCCCACTCGTCCCGCTCGAAGGAGAGGTACGGAGATTCGACGGGAAGCGTGGTTGGTCGCACGTGTCCATTGTCACACGTGCCCACGCGGGGGCCCGCGGCCCCGGTTTCGAGTTCGAAGTGCAACGGGTTGTGGCTTGGGTTGATTCTAGTTGGGTGTGGAAGGCTTCGGTGGGGGTGGCCCACTCGAGGACGCCGAGGGGCCGGTTGTTGATCTCTTGGACGATGCCGTCTAGCTCTGCCTGGCTGAGGGCGTCGAAGGACGTGCCGCGCCACCAGCCGATAGGCCGCCTGCCACGGTCGTGGCGGAAGCGGCCCCCGGGGGCGACCGGTCGGGATCGTGCGCTGGGGGCGAACGGGCCTGGCGCCCCGGCGCGTCGTTGGGCGCCCCGCCGACGCGCGCGTTACGATGGGTGCGGTCTTCCCCACCAGCGAAAGGACTTCAGATGCCACGCATGAGTGACGGCGCCGCGGACCTGCTGAAGTGTTCGTTCTGCGGCAAGTCGCAGAAGCATGTGCGCAAGCTGATCGCGGGGCCGTCGGTCTACATCTGCGACGAGTGCATCGAGTTGTGCAACGAGATCATCGCTGAGGAGATCCCCGCCGCCAAGGTGGAGACCATCGCCGAACTGCCGAAACCGCGTGAGATCTTCAGCTTCCTGGACCAGTACGTGGTGGGGCAGGACGGCGCGAAGCGGGCGCTGGCAGTGGCGGTGTACAACCATTACAAGCGGATCAGGACCTCTCTCGGGCCCGCCTCCGGCAAACCTGGCGCCGCCGGGACGCGGACGGGGCCGGGGTCACGCGGGGACGCGGCCCGTCCGGGCGGGGGGCGTCCGGGCGGAGCGGCGGGCGCGGCTGGCGCGGCTGGCGCGGCTGGCGCCGCGGGCGCGGCTGGCCCCGCGGCCGACGAGTCAGAGCCGGTGGAGATCGCCAAGTCGAACATCTTGTTGATCGGGCCGACGGGCTGCGGCAAGACATATGTCGCGCAGACTCTGGCCAAAATGCTGAACGTGCCGTTCGCGATCGCTGACGCCACGTCCCTCACCGAGGCGGGCTATGTCGGCGAAGACGTGGAGAACATCCTCCTAAAGCTGATCCAGGCCGCGGACGGGGATGTCAAACGGGCCGAGACCGGGATTGTGTATATCGACGAGATCGACAAGATCGCCCGGAAGGCGGACGGCCCTTCGATCACGCGGGACGTGTCGGGGGAGGGCGTCCAACAGGCGTTGCTGAAAATCCTTGAGGGGACGGTCGCCGCCGTGCCGCCGCAGGGCGGCCGCAAACATCCGCAGGCCGCCGATTACCTGCAGGTCGACACCACGAATGTGCTGTTCATACTGGCTGGGGCGTTCGCTGGCCTCGAGGAGATCGTGGCGCAACGCGCCGGGCGGCACGGGATCGGCTTCGGCGCGCCGCTGCACATCGCCGGTCAGGAGGACGAACTCGACGACGTGCGCCCCGAGGATCTGTTGAAATTCGGTCTAATCCCGGAGTTCATCGGGCGGATGCCTGTCGTGGCGACTGTCTCGCCGCTCAGCAAGGAATCGCTGCAGCGAATTCTGGTCGAACCCAGGAACGCGCTTATCAAGCAGTACCGCAAAATGTTCGAGCTGGACGGGGTGGATCTCCGTTTCACCGACGACGCGATCGAGGCGATCGCGGACCACGCCATGTTGCGTGGCACGGGCGCGCGCGGCTTGCGCGCGATAATGGAGGAGATCCTCCAGCCGCTGATGTTCGACGTCCCCTCCAGAGAAGACATCGGGCAGGTCGTGATCGACGCCGACACGGTCCTGGAGAACGTGAACCCGACGTTGGTGCCGCGGACCGGCGGCGCGGGTGCGGCGGGCGGCGCGCGCGGCCGCGCCCAGCCGGCGCCCGCCAAGAAGACGGCTTAGCCGTGGCCGGGGGGCGCGTCGCAGATCCAGGGCCCGATGCCGTCGGCGCGGCCGATCCCGCGTCCCCGGTCGCGGCGGCGAAGCGGGCCGCCGCGCGGCTCGCGGACTTGCGCGGCTCGATCGACAACATCGACGCGGCGTTGGTCCATTTGCTGGCGGAGCGGTTCAAATTCACCCAGGCGGTAGGGCATCTTAAAGCCGACGCGGGACTGCCTGTCGCCGACCCGGCTCGTGAGGCGCAGCAGATCGACCGTCTGCGCTCGCTGGCCGCGGAATCGGGATTGGACCCGGTGTTCGCGGAGAAGTTCTTGACCTTCATCGTGGCCGAGGTGATTCGCCACCACGAGGCGATCGCGGACGCGCGATAGTTCGGACGGGTGGAGGGCTCCCGCCGCGGCTTGGCGTGCGCTAGGGTTTGCATGTCCAGTTTCGGATTCCATCCCCAGTTCGGAGACAAACAAATGCGCAGATGGAGCACTCTCTTCCGTGGTTCGGCAGTTTTCTTGGTGGCTTTGGGCGTCCTGGTCCCGGCGAGTCCGGCTTTCGCCTCGACGGCGGACGACGCGATCGCCATCCATGACGAGGCCGTGGACGCCTACGCCGCCTACATGAGCCTCGACTTCGAGAATCTGTCCGAGGCCGATATCGCCTCGGAGACCGCGATCGCCGCCGCGGCGATCCGCGACGCGGCCGCCGAACTGCAGAGCTTGGCCGATGGGTCGTCGAACTCGGGTCTGAGCGAGCGAATCGCCGACTTGGCCCTCGGTGTCGAGGACATCGCCGACGGCGTCGAATCCTTCGGAGTCGGGATCGTGGGCTCCGACGAGACGGCGTTCGACGCGGCCGTCGCCGAGCTCGAAGCGGCGGAGTACCGCTTGGACGCCGCAGGGGATGCGTTCAACGAGTATCTCGAGGCCAACCCGCTCGTGGCAGGTGACGTCATGTGGTTGCTGTGGACCGGGCTTTTCGCGCTTTCGGCGCTGGGCCTGGTGTTCGCGGTGGTCGTGTGGTTCCGCGGTCGAAAGGCGCCGCACCAGACCGAAGAGCTGTCCGTGAGCCGCCGGAACCTCCTCGGCTCGGCGGCGCTGTTCCTGGTCGGCGCGGCCATCCCGGCGGTGCAGTACTGGCGGGTGGAGCCGGGCGGCGAATACACGATCTTCTGGTACCCGCTGGCGGTGGGCGCGCTGTGGTTCTTGGTCGCGACCCCGCGCTATTTCATCGTGGCGAAGAAGGCCAAGGCCCTTGGGGACTCGCCGGAGCCGACTGGGGTCTACCCGGACCAACCCGTCGGGTAGCGACTCCGGCACAGGCGTCGTCTCGTTCAGCGACACGCCACATCTTGTTGCTGACTTTGCGCGCGCCACACCATATAGTGGTTGGCGCAGTGGTTCGGCCCGCCCGTGCGGTGGGTCGTCGCAAGAGGGAACCCGGTGCGAACCCGGGACTGCCCCGCAGCGGTGAGTGGGAGCGAAAGCCGCCAACAGCACTGGGAGGAATCCTGGGAAGCGGCGGCCGGTAGGCCAGCCCAAGTGATTGGGAGAAGCCCACGAGTCCGAAGACCTGCCTCTGCCTTTCGAGCGCCAACGCGCCCGGAAGTGGGTCACGTCGCCTCGTGGGAAGGGTGGCGCGGCAGGGACTCCTGTGGCGCCGCCACGACCAGCGATGGCGTGGCCCGCGCCGTCCAACCGAGGGAGAAGGAGTGCCCACACCAATGCAAGACAACGCCGACGCCATCCAGGCGGCCGCTCAGCCGCCCGCCAGCCCCGCCAGCCCCGCCAGCCCCACTCAAGTGGTCAAACGCACAGGCGAGACTGTGCCGTTCGACCTGACGCGAATCGAATCAGCGATCTCCCGGGCGGGCGCCGCCACCGGAGAGTTCGGGGGCGCGGAGGCGCACCTCCTGGCCCGCCAGGTCGCCATCCGGCTGGCACGGCGCGAGGCGCCATCCCACGTCGAAGAGATCCAGGACGCGGTGGAGCGCCTGCTCACGGACTCGGGGTTCTGGGCGACCGCCCGGGCCTACATCGTCTACCGGGAGCAGCACACCAGGCTGCGCTCCGTCAGGCGCGTGGTCGTGGACGTGAGCGCTTCGATCAACGAGTACCTCGACCGGTCCGACTGGCGCATCAACGCCAACGCGAACCAGGGCTACTCGCTGGGCGGACTCATCCTCAACTCCTCCGGCAAGATCACCGCGAATTACTGGCTGTCGCACGTCTACTCGCCCGAGGTGGGCCAGGCGCACCGTGACGGCGCGCTGCACATCCACGACCTCGACATGCTTTCGGGCTACTGCGCGGGATGGTCGCTGAAGATGCTGCTCAGAGAAGGACTCAACGGCATCCCCGGCAAGGTGGAGGCGACCGCGCCCAAACATCTCAGCTCCGCGGTGGGCCAGATCGTCAACTTCTTGGGCTGTCTCCAGAACGAGTGGGCTGGCGCCCAGGCGTTCAGCTCGTTCGACACGTACATCGCGCCCTATATCCGCAAGGACCGCCTGAGCTACACGGAGGTTCTGCAGGCGATCCAAGAGCTGGTCTACAACCTGAATGTGCCCAGCCGCTGGGGCACCCAGACGCCGTTCACCAACCTGACCTTCGACTGGGTGTGCCCGGCTGATCTCCGCGACGAACACCCAGTGATCGCCGGCGAGACCCAGCCCTTCGCCTACGGCGACCTCCAAGCGGAGATGGACATGGTGAACCGCGCCTACATCGAGGTCATGACCGCGGGCGACGCGACAGGCCGCGTGTTCACTTTCCCGATCCCGACGTACAACATCACCGCGGACTTCGACTGGGATTCGCCCAATGTGTCCGCCCTGTTCGAGATGACCGCGAAATACGGTCTGCCGTACTTCCAGAACTTCATCAACTCGGACCTGGAACCGGGAATGGTCCGGTCGATGTGCTGCCGGCTGCAATTGGATCTGCGGGAGCTCCTCAAGCGCGGCAACGGCCTGTTCGGCTCCGCGGAGCAGACCGGATCGGTGGGAGTGGTGACGGTGAACATGGCCCGCCTCGGCTATCTCCACGCCGGCGACGAACCCGGGCTGTTGCTCGCCCTGGACCGCCTCCTCACCATGGCCCGTGATTCCCTGGAGATCAAACGGAAACTGATCCAGCGCTACATCGACGAGGGTCTGTTCCCTTACACGAAGCGTTACCTGGGCACCCTCAGGAACCATTTCTCCACGATCGGCGTCAACGGCGTCAACGAGATGATCCGCAACTTCACGCGTGGCGCCATCGACATCACCGACCCGCGCGGCCACGCTTTGGCCGTCCGCGTCCTGGACCATGTGCGCGCCCGCATGGTCGAATTCCAGGAGGCGACCGGCCACCTGTACAACCTCGAGGCCACACCCGCCGAAGGCGCCACATACCGGTTCGCGAAGGAGGACCGCAAACGCCACCGGGACATCATCCAGGCCGGCACGCCCGACAACCCGTATTACACGAATTCCTCGCAACTTCCAGTCGGTTTCACGGACGACCCGTTCGAGGCCCTGGAACGTCAGGAAGAGTTGCAACGCAAGTACACGGGCGGCACCGTCCTCCACCTGTACATGGCCGAGCGCGTCTCCACCGCCGACGCCTGCAAGGAGCTGGTC
>JAITLE010000021.1 GCA_031278075.1 Bifidobacteriaceae bacterium
CTTGGCCCAGGCGTAGGCGTCGCCCACCAGGATGATGGCCAAGCCCTTCGCGCCGGGCACGGTCTCGGCGTGGTATTCGGCGATCGCTGCGAGGTTCGCGTCGTTGTCGGTCAGCCAACGCACCTCGGGCAGGGCGCGGCGTAGCGTCCCCACCAGGTCGTTCTCGATCCAGCGGGGCACCACCACGCTGCGCCATGCCTTGCCTTCGTTGTCCACGATCGCTGGCAGCCCCACCGTCGCGACGACCCGTTCGGGCTGGCGGCCGGTGATCAGGCGTCTGACCAGGCGCACGATGCCGTCGGCCGCTTTGCGGGGGTCGTCGAACGTCTCGTCGCGGCTGGCCGCGCGCCTGAGGTCGCCGCCGACGAGGTCCGTGGCGACGGCGTGGAGGCCACGCGGGCCGGCGTCGATCCCGATCGAGACTGCCCGTTCGGCCGCGAGGCGGTAGGTCCGGGCGGGGCGGCCGATCCCGCCGGCCCGGAGGGGTTCTTCGGCGACGGCGATCTCGCGGGCTGCGAGGTCGCCCAGGATCGCCTCGGCGGTGGGGCGGGACAGGCCGGTGGCCTCTGATGTCTCGACGATGGTCCAGGGCCGTTCGGCGCCGCGCAGCGCCGCGAGGACTGCCCGGGTGTTGGCGGCGCGGACCGCCGAGGTGCTGGACGTGCCGGTGGGCGGCAGCGGATTTGGAAGGGGGAGCGACATGTGGTTAGGATAGCTGAGTCATTACGAAACCATCCTACGTAACTCTGTCGGCATGGTTCGTAGCACAACTCCGAAGGAGAGCAAGGATGCGCCACATCAGAGTCATGACACCAGTCGCCTTGGTCGCGGCCGCCGCGTTGGCGGCGTGCGCGCCGTCAGGCGGCCCGAACAACAAGGGCAGCGGTGACCCGTCCGGTGGACCCACCGGCGTCGCCACCGACATCGGCGACGAACCGGTGACTCTCAAGCTGATGAGCACGCCCGAATCGGGCGAGTCGACCCTCAAGGCCATCGAGGCCTTCAAGAGCGTCAAGCCCAACAACACGAACGAATACGACCAGACCAACTACGAGGACTACAACAACTCCCTCAACCTCGCTCTCGCCTCCGACACGGCCCCCGACATCGTGCTCCTCAACGCCGTGGGCGTGACCGTCAAGAACGGGCTGGTCAAAGACCTGAGCCAGTACGCGCAGGCGTACGGCTGGGAGGACGCCGTCCCCGCCAACCAACTGGCGCAGTGGCGGGTCGCCGCCGACGGCGCCACGCTCGGCGAAGGCCCGCTGTACGCCTCGCCGGCCGGCTTCTCCCTGGTCGGGGTCTACTACAACAAGGCCCTCGCCCGGCAAGTCGGGATAGACCCGCTGCCCACCACGATCGACGAGTTCAAAGCCGCTCTCAGCAAAGCCAGGGACGCCGGCGTGCTGCCGCTCCAACTCGGCAACGGCGAGGGCCACGCGTCCTTCCCGGTGCAACTGATCGGCCAGGCGGTGGACGGACCGGCCAGCCACGTGCCATGGGTCTACGGACACGCCGGCGCGACCTTCGACACCCCAGGCAACCGCCAGGGCCTCGACATGCTGGCCGAATGGGCCCGCGACGGCTACCTGCCGGACGGCGCGAACGGCGCCGACCTGCAAGGCGCCGTCAACAACTTCATCCAGGGCAAGGGCCTGTTCTTCGTGGACGGCGCGTGGGACGCCGCCAAGATCGCGGACGGCCTGGGCGATGACGCAGGCTTCTTCGCGTTCCCCGGCGCGACGGGCATCGGCACGTCGGTGGCCTACGGCATCTCCTCGGCTTCGAAGAACCCGGACGCGGCCGCCGCGTTCCTAGACTTCATGCAGACCGCGGCCGCCGGGCGATTCCAGTACGAACAAGGCTTCATGCCGGTCGACGCCTCGGCGATCACCGAGACCACCGGCGTGAAGGCGGACCTGCTCCGGGCGTGGAACCAGGTGGGCGAGGCCGACGGGCTGGTCGGGTTCAACAACAACGCCACGGCGACAATGAACGACACGCTGATGCGCACCACCCAAGAGATCATCGGCGGCCGGCTCGACACCGACGGCGCCATCGCTCAAATCCAGGCCGACTGGCAAGAGACCCACGGAGCCTGAGCCATGACCACCGCCCCCGTCGCGACCGGCGTCCGCCGCGTCAGCCTGCGCGACGCCGCCGGCGCGGCGGGCGGGCGGCGGCCGCCCAGCCCGGGGCGGCGCCGCCCCGAAGGCGCCACCGCCAGCGAGGTGGGACGCGCCCGGCGCAAGGCGGTCGGCATCGGACTCGGCTTCCTGGCCCCGGCGGCCGCGTTCTATCTCCTGTTCGTGATCCTGCCGTGGCTGCACTCGATCCAGATCTCGTTCTACGACTGGGACGGCGTGGGCGAGGGGACATGGGCTGGCCTGCGGAACTACGCCAAGGTGTTCAGCGAGCCGGCCCTGGTCGACGCGCTGACCAACGCGGTCGGGTTCATCTTGTTCTACACGGTGGTCCCGGTGCTGCTCGGTCTGATCCTGGCGCAGATCATCGCGGCGCGGCGGCGCCGTGGCGAGGGGGTGCTGCGCACCATCCTGTTCCTCCCGCAGATCCTGCCGCTGGTCGCGGTCGGGACGGTCTTCCGGTACCTCTACGGACAGGACGGGCCGATCAACCAGGTGCTGACCTGGATCGGGCTGGGCGGCGCGAAACGGGCGTGGCTGGGCGACTTCTCGACGGCGTATGTGGCGGTCGGGATCGTGGGCACGTGGGTCACCACGGGGCTGTGCACCGTGTTGATGCTGGCTGGGATACAGAAGATCGACCCGGAGCTGTACGAGGCCGCGCGGCTCGACGGGGCGGGCAAAGCGGCCGAGTTCCGCTACATCACGGCGCCCGGGCTGCGCCGCGAAGTGGTTGTGGCCTCGATGATCACCATGGTCTCGGCGCTGGCCAGCTTCGACGTGGTGTACGCCACGACGATGGGCGGCCCCGGGAGCGTCACCATGGTGCCCGGCGTGATGATCTATCAGCTGGTGTTCATGGCCAACCGGGTCGGTGTGGCTTGCGCGCTCGCCACCGTCCTGTCCGCCTTCACGCTCTGCCTGGTGGCGGCGCTGAACAGACTGGGGCGGGAGAGGTGAGCGGCGGCGGCGGTGGCCGCGCGCCTCGGGCCGGGGTCGGTCTGCGGCGGCGGCGCCGCAGGGCGGGGCGGGACGTCTTCGGGACGCTCATCTTGGCCGTGGCCGCGGTCACGGTGCTGGTGCCGTTCGCGGCGGTCTTCCTGGCGGCGATCCAGCCGACCGACACTCTTGTGCCAACCCTGAGTTGGCCGAAGGAGCCGCATTGGGAGAACTTCGCCGAGGCGTGGACCAGCGCGCGCTTCGGCGCGTTGATGCGGTCCTCGGCGGTGATCGCGTTGGGAGTGGTGCCGATCGCGGGGCTTTGCGCGACTTTGGCCGGCTACGCGTTGGCGGTGCTCAAGCTGCCCGCCTCGGGGTTGCTGTTCGCGTTGTTCGTGGCCGGGCTCGCCCTGCCCTACGAGGCGATCGTCATCCCGTTGTACTTCGACCTCAAACCATTCGGGATCTTGAACACCTATTGGGCGGTCATCCTGCCGCTGGTCGGGGCGTTCATGCCGTTCGGGATCGCGTGGATGCGCGCCCATTTCCAGTCGATACCGGTGTCCATCTCGGAGGCCGCGCAAATCGACGGCGCCGGGCCGCTCGCCACCTTTTTCCGGGTGATGTTGCCCACCGCCCGGCCCGCCCTGACCACACTCGGCCTGCTTTATTTCCTGTGGGCCTGGAACCAATTCCTGCTGGCCTTGATATTGATCCGTGACCCGGCCCGGCGCACCGCGCCGACCGGCCTCGGGACATTTGTCCAACAATACGGTCAAAACGTTCCGCTGCTGTGCGCCGGGACCCTCCTCATAATCACCCCCGTGGTGTTGCTGTTCCTGTTCTTCCAGCGGCACTTCATCTCCGGCCTGTTGCAAGGGGCTGTGAAATGACCGGCGCCGGCGCCGGCCCGTTCCCGGTCACATTGGCGGTGATCGGCGCCGGCGCCCGTGGCGGCGCCTACGCCAGGATCGCCAGGGACCTGGGCGCACGGATCGTGGCGGTGGCCGACCCAGACCCCGGGGCGCGCGCGGCGCTGGGGCGCCCGGCGGGCGCGACGGAATTCGCGAGTTGGGAAGCGCTGCTGGGCGGGGACAAGCTGGCGGACGCTGTCGTGATCGCCACTCCGGACCGCCTCCACCTGGGCCCGGCGCTGGCCGCCGCGGCCAAGGGCTACGACATCCTGCTGGAAAAGCCGATGGCGCCAACCGAGGCCGAGGCCCGCCAGATCGTCGAGGCGGTCGAGGCGGCGGGCGTCATCATGGCGGTCTGCCACGTGCTGCGCTACACGCCATACACGCGCGTGGTCAAGGAACTCGTCGACTCCGGGAAGCTTGGTCGGCTCGTGTCGGTCTCCCACTTGGAGCCCGTCGGCTGGTGGCATTTCGCCCACTCGTACGTGCGCGGCAACTGGCGGCGGGAAGCGGAGTCCAGTTCCATGCTGCTCGCCAAGTCCAGCCACGACCTGGACTGGATCTCCCACATCACCGGCCAGGCGGTCAAACGGATCGCCTCGTTCGGCTCCTTGATGGAGTTCCGCCCGGAGAACAAGCCGGTCGGCGCCGCCGACCGGTGCGTCGACTGCGCGGTCGAGGCCGCCTGCCCGTTCTCCGCGCCGCGCATCTATGGCCGATTCCTGGGCGACCCGGTGGGGGAGCGCTGGCCGCTCGGGGTCCTGGCCCGCGACCCGAGCCCCGGCGCCATCGAAGCGGCCCTGCGGGAGGGCCCATACGGCCGCTGCGTCTACAACGGCGACAACGACGTGGTGGACCACCAGGTCGTGGCCCTGTCCCTGGCCAGCGGCGCCACAGTCTCGTTCACGGTCGCGGCGTTCACCCAACTCGATTTCCGCAAGACGCGGCTGTTCGGCGCCAGGGCCTACGCGGAGGGCGACGGCCGCCGCGTCAAGATCCACGACTTCTTGACCAACAGCGAGACCGTGATCGACGCGGGGCTGGCGGGCGGGGCCAGCGCCGCGGACGGCCACGGCGGCGCCGACGACGCCCTGATCGCGGCGTTCCTCCGCGCGGTCACCACACGCGATCGACGCCAAGTGCTGTCCGGCCCACGCGAATCCCTCGACACCCACCGGATCGTCTGGACCGCCGAACGGGCCCGCGTCGAAGGCCGCGTGGTCGATTTTGTCCCGTCCGCCCCAACGCCACTCCACCTTGTCAGCCGGGTCCCCGGCTGAGACCAACCAGGGTCGCCGTCCGGCAGCACGCCGGGCGCGAGACCAACGACGAAAGGAACAGGGATAGTCGTGAGACCAACACGCATAGTCGCCGCGTGCGTCGGAGCCGTGACAGCTTTGGCTGTGGCCGCGCTGCCGTCGGGGGCGAGGCCACCGGCCGATGCCGTCCGCGCGGCCGCCGCTGGGGCGCTCGCCACCAGCGTGGGCGCGCCAAGCGGAATCGTGCGACCGGCCGAACCGAGCACGCCGCCGCTTGAGGAAGGCGACTCGCCGGCCAACCCGGTGGCGAAACCGGGCTACACGCTCGATTTCCAAGAGGAGTTCTCGGGGACCGAGCTGAACACCGATCAGTGGCTGGAATACTACCTGCCGCAGTGGACCGACGACCGCGAGAAGGCGAAAGCTCAATACACTGTCGAAAACGGTGTGCTGCACGAATACCTGACGCCGGAGACGCAAAGCTGGAGCCCGCTGGACACGACCGTCAAGATCTCCTCGATCCAGACCTATAACCAAAAGCACTGGCACAAGTTCGCGAGCTCGGCCACGCCGTATCGCGACGAGCCCGTCTTCGACGGCTACACCACCAAATACGGGTACTTCGAGATGCGGGCCAAGAAATCCGACGTGCTGGGCGGCGGCCATCAGGCTTGGTGGATGGTCGGCGTCGACGACACGTCGATCGCCTCCGCGAACCCGGAGATCGACATCGTCGAGACGTTCTTCCGCTACCCGGACAGCTGGGCGATCGAAGGCTATGGCTGGGGGTCGGCCGATTTCTTCTCCAATTGGAACGGCACCGGCTGGGAGGGTAAAACGGTCCCGCACGGGTCCCCCACCCAAGAATTCCACACCTACGCGATGGAATGGACGCCGACGGAGCTCTTGTTCTACTACGACAACGAGCTGTTCTATCGCCTCGACGACGCGCCCAACCAGGAGATGGGCATGATTCTCGGGATTTACACGGATGCGGGCTCCGGCACGCACAACGACACCTGGCCGAAGGGTTGGGATGTCGACTACATCCGGGTGTACAAGAACAACGACGGGTACGCCGGGACCGTGGCGGTCGAAGGTGCGGGCCAACTGTCGCCAGGCGTGCCGAACCCGGTCACCACGGTGGTGACCAACTGGTCGGCGGAGCCGCTGGTCAACGCCGACGTGCAGCTGGTGGACCTCCCGGACGGCTGGACCGCCACCCTGGCCACGCCCGCCGCGAACCTGTTCCAGGTGGTTGCCCCGAACACCAGCGTGCGAACAAAGTGGCTGGTCACACCCCCAATCGAGGTCGCGGGCGAGCCGTTCGAGTTCCGGGCTGAGGCGACCTACACCCTAGACTGCCCGCCGATCACCGTGGCTGCCACGGTGGCCGGGCGAGTGCTGACGGATCAGATGCTGCCCGCGTCCGGGATGACGGCCACGACGGACTCTGAACACCTGCCGACCGGTGGCGAAGGGCCTGCGGCGAACGTCCTCGACGGGAATCCCGCGACCATCTGGCACACGAAGTATCGGACCGATTCGGGCTATTCCAACGCTTGGCCGCACTGGGTGCGGCTCGACTTGGGCGGTGAGGCGACCGTCTCCGGACTGCGCTATCTGGGGCGCCAATCGGGCGCGAACGGCCGGATCAACGCCTACCGGATCGAGGTCTCGGAGAACGGCTCGGATTGGACGCAGGTCGCGGCCGGCAGCTTCGCGAACAACGGCGACTGGCAGACCCAGACATTCACTGAGACCAAGACGCGCTATGTGCGGTTGGTCGCCACGTCCAACCACGGCGGCTTCTTGACGGAAGACAAGACCTATAAGTATTCCTCGGCGGCGGAGATCCAAATCATGGGCGAGTTGAGCGAGCCGGCGGTCGGCCACCCGCCGGCGCCGCGCCCCGCCGAGTCCGAATGCGCCGCGGCCGCGCACCTGCGGATCGGCGCGATCGAGGGACTCGCTCCGGGCAAGGTCGCGCGGGTCGCCACGATCCTGAAGAACCTCGGGACCGATCCGCTGGTGGACGTGGACGTGCAGTTGAGCGGCTTGCCTGCGACCTGGGCGGTTCGGGTCGCCGAGCCGGCCGGCAACCTCTTCGCCGAGGTCGCGCCGGGGGCTGTCGCCACGACGGATTGGCTGGTGTCGGCGCCGGTCGACGCGTCGTCAGCCGGGGCGGCGCCGCTGGCCGAGGCGCGTTGGCTGGCGAACTGCGTCGAGGGCCTGGCTGAGGCCCGGGCCGCGTGGCAGGTCGGCCCGGGCGAGGTCATCCCGGCGGCGGAACTGACGGCGACATCGGACTCCGCCCAGAGCGGCTACGGGCCGGAGCGGGTCTTGGACGGGTCGCCCAGCACCGAGTGGCATTCGCTGTGGACCAGCTCCGCCGGATACCACGACTTCCCGATCTGGTTGCAGCTGACGCTAGCCCAGCCGAAGGCCGTGGACGGGCTGATCTATCGGGGCCGGGAAGAAGGCCTCGGGCGCTCCAAGGCGTACCGCGTGGACGTGGCCCTAGGCGAGGAAGACACCTGGGTCCGGGTCGCGGCCGGCGAGTTCGCGAACACCGCCGCCGCGCAGTCCGTCGCCTTCCCGCCCGTCGAGGTCGACAGGGTGCGCCTGGTCATCTTGAGCGACCACGAGCCCCAAGACGCCGACTTCGCGTCGGCTGGCGAGGTGCGCCTCACCAGCCCCGGCGCCCAGGAGGCTTACGGCGGACACGAGCCCGGCGCGCGCGAGACGACCACGCCAAAGGCCTGCGTCCCGCCCGAGCTGAGCTTGAGCGTGACGGTCTCAGGCCGTTGCGTGGCCGGCCGGGCGTATCTCGCGGTCCGCGTGGTCAACACCGACGAGGTGGCCGCGACCGTCGAGCTCAGCTCCCCGTTCGGCGGGAAGGTGTTCGCCTCCGTGGCGCCGGGGAAGACCGCCGCGCACGCGTTCTCGACGCGGCTCGCCGCGCCGCCCGCGGGCACAGTGGTGGTCGATGCCGTCGGGCTGGCTCCGCCCGCCGGCGCAGAACCGGGTGGGCTCGCGCCGAGAGCCCATCTGACCGAAAGCTATGAGGTCGCGCGTTGCGGCTGACCAGCCGACCCAGCATTCCGCGTCAACCAACCCCGAAACCCAATGAGAAAGGTCCGCTTAGAACAATGAATCCCCTCAGAACAATGAACAAGCACAGCGCCGCGCGGCTCGTCGCGGCCGCCGCGGGCGCCGCCCTGCTCACGGGCGTGGCCGGGGCGGCCCTCGCCGACATCGAGGTCGGCAACGACAACGTGGAGGTGCGAGTCGAGATCGACCAGCTCCCCGGCGCTTTGACGATGGGCGTCGCCGCAGCCGACGTCGAACTGGTCGAATCGGGTTCGACAGCGCTGATCAGGCAGTTCGTCGGCGCCTTGCCCACTGTCACCGTGACCGACACCCGTAACCCGCTGACCATCCCGGTGGGCGCCGGTTGGAGCGTGGTCGGCTCGGTCAGCGACTTCACGGGTGACGCCGGCCAGCCGGACATCCCCGCCGGGAACCTCGGCTGGGAGCCGAACCTGATCGACGGCGGTCAGAGTGGAGTGGTGACCCAAGGCGACCGCGTTGAGACGCTGCTCGACCTCGGCTCGCCCGGCGTGGACCCGGCCGACGCTGTCGGCCTGGTCGGCACGGAGTTGCTGACCGCGAGCCTCGATTCGGCGGACAGCAACCCGGACGGGGTGTTCACCGCGAACGCCGCGCTGTTCCTCAAGACCTCGGCTGGGGTCGCCCCAGGCGCCTACACGGCCGATCTGACCCTGTCGCTGTTCGAGTAGCGACGCCAGCGGCTCGGTCCCGGGCCGCGGGGTGGGACTCGGGCCGCGGGCCCTGGGTGTGAGATTGAACCGAAAGGAGCGGAGAGGACGATGCCGACCGTGAACGAGACGAGTCGTGTCCGAGATGGCTGTCGCCGCCGGTCGCGCGGCCCGGCGCGATCGGTGGTTGGTGCTGTGATCGGTCTGGTCGGCATCGTCCTGGTGGCGCCGCCGGCGCTCGCCGAACCGGACGGCGAGGCGGCCGTCTACTGGTCCGTCGCGCCCGCGGACGAACGCGGCCCCGACGGCCGCCGCTGGATCGAGCTGACGCTCGCCCCGGGCGAGGCGGTGGTGGAACGGATCGCGGTGACGAACCGTTCCGGAACCGCGCAGGTGTTCCAGCTCGCCGCGGCTGACGGACGTTTCACCGCGAAGGGGAGCTTCTCGATGCTGGCCCGCCCCGAGGACTCGGTCGACGCCGGCACGTGGATCGACGCCCAGGACTCGGTCGAGGTCGAGCCGGGCCAAACCGTGGTGATCCCGTTCACGGTGTCCGTGCCGGTGGGCGCGGAGCCGGGCGACCACGCGGCCGGGATCGCCGCTTCGGTCCGCTCGCGTGGGGTGACCGCGGACGGCGCGGCCAGCGTCGGCGTGACCTCACGTTTCGGTGTCAGGGTGATGACGCGGGTGCTCGGCGATCTGGTCCCGGGGCTCGAGATCGGCGCGGCCGAAGCTGTCTATCGGCAGCGGTGGAACCCGTTCAAGCCGGGGTGGGCTCAAGTGTCCTTCGACCTGAGGAACACAGGCAACGCCCGCCTCACGGTGACGGGCCGGGTGACGTCGGCGTCCGGCGGTGTCGATTTCCCCGAGCCCGGCGAGGGCGTCCTCGAGCTCTTGCCGGGCGAGACGCGCCGGATCGGTGTGGCGCTGGACGGCGTTAGGCCGCTCATCCGGGTGAGCGCGGTGATCTGCGCCGACCCTGTGGTGGTCCCGTTGGAGGGCGCCTCGGCGCCAGCGCTGGCCCGCGTCGAGGCGGTGGCTTCCACCTGGGCGGCGCCGTGGCCGCAACTGGCGACCGTCGTGGGCGTGGCTCTGATCTGCGTGGCCGCGCTGGCGGGCCGCCGCCGCTCGCGCCGCGGCGTGGCCGCGCTGATCTCGCAGGCCCGCCGCGCGGCCCTCGCCGAGGCGCTAGACGGACCGGCCGCTGCGCCTGATGCTGACGGCGCGCCGGCTGCTGGAAGCGGGCTGGACGGCATCGGCGGTGGGGCGTCATGAGCGCTGCGAGGCGTGGTGAGCGGCGGCCGTGGTGGCTGATGGCCGCCCTGGTGGTGGCGCTGACGGCGGCGGCGGCCGGCGGACTGGCGAGCCTGGCGGGCGCAGATGAGGGCATCGACGTGCGGGTTCACATCTCGCCGCGCGGTTTCTCCAGTGGACCGGAGCCCTCGCCGGGTCAGGGCGTCGCCCCTAGCTTCGAGGCTGCGCCGACCCCGTCCGGCGCCTTGAGCGCGCCGGCGAGCTCGGTGGCCGGCACACCGGGTGGCGGCGGGGCGGACTCCGCGCCGGGGGGCCCTGCCGGCGAGGTGACCCTGCCGTTGACCGGGTCGGCGGCGGCGGGATTGCTCGCGGCCGCGGCCTCACTGGTGGGCGCTGGTGCGGTCGCGTGTCGGCGCCGGGCCGCGGCGCGCCGCGCCGCGCTTCGTGGAGCGGGTCGCATAGCATCAAGCAATGCGTTTCAAGACACCTGATCACGAACGTCTGGCCGCCGGCTTGCTCGGTGTGACTCTGGGCGAGCTGCGCGCCCGCGAGATCACGGGGCGCCTCGAGCTGCCGCCCGCCTTCGACGCGGCTGCCGCTCGGCTGGAGGGCGGCGAGCCGCTGCAATATGTGCTCGGCCGGGCGCCGTTCCGGGGTCTGACGTTGACGGTCGGCCCGGGCGCGTTCATCCCGCGCCCCGAGACGGAGGTTGTGGCGGGCGCGGCGATCGAAGCCCTGCGTGGGTTCCCGCCGGCGAGGCGGGTCGCCGTCGATTTGGGCACGGGCGCGGGACCCATCGCCGCCGCCCTCGCGACCGAGGTCGCCGACGCGCGGGTGCATGCCGTGGAACGCGCATGGGCGGCGCTCGGCCAGGCGCGCGGGAACCTTGAGCCGCTCGGTGTGGCGGTGGTCGGCGCGGACGTCGCCCGGGTCGCCCGAGCAGACGGCCCGCTGGGAGAGTTGGTCGGGCAGGTGGCGGTGGTGGCGGCGAACCCGCCATACCTGTTGGACGATGCCGTCCTCGGCCCGGGTGTCGCGGAGCGCGAGCCACCCGCGGCCTTGTTCGGTGGTGGCCCGGACGGATTGGCGGCGCCATTGGTCTTCTTGGCGGCGGCCGCCCGGCTGCTGGCGCCGGGCGGAATCGTGGTGCTCGAGCACGACCCATCCCAGGCGGCCGCGCTCCGCGCCGCGGCCGCGGCGGACGGTCTGTTCGAAGGGCCCGAGACCGGCCGCGACCTGGCGGGCCGCGACCGCTACCTCCGCGCTGTCCGGACCTCGGCCCCTGCCTTGTGATCCCCCCCGGTGTCGGGAGCGCGGAACTCTACACTTCTCGCTTCTGGCGGGAGAAGTGTAGGAATGGTGACGCCAACCCGGAAGGGCGTCCATGAGCCCAGACCCAGCGCAAGCCTCTGACCTGCGGAAACATGCCCCAGGGCCGTTCTGGGTCAACACGGGCGCCACGCCGGGGAACGCGGAACTCTACACTTCTCGCTCGCGGCGGGAGAAG
>JAITLE010000065.1 GCA_031278075.1 Bifidobacteriaceae bacterium
GACGGTGTGCGCTGGGACCAGGATGTCGCCGTCGCCGGGCTTGATCATCCGGTTGAGCACGCGGCTGGTGACACGGTGCGCCGT
Organism: Bifidobacteriaceae bacterium; assembly: GCA_031278075.1. Lineage (GTDB taxonomy): Bacteria > Actinomycetota > Actinomycetes > Actinomycetales > WQXJ01 > JAIRTF01. The sequence goes on from JAITLE010000065.1 coordinate 85, forward strand.
CGCGACCATCACGCCCTGACCGGGCACCACGTCGATGTCGTGGACTCCCATCAGCGCCGCGATCTGCGCCACCCACGGGCCGGCGGCGTTGATCACGAAACCGGTGTCGATGAGGGTCTCTTCGCCGGTCTTGCGGTCGACGCAGCGGACCGCGGCGACGTGACCGCCCCGCAGCTCGATCCCGTCCACCCGCGTGTGACGCATGACTCGCGCGCCGTACTCGACGGCTGAGCGGACCGCGCCCCACGCCATCGTCCAACCGTCGACAGTTCCGTCCTCGACGTGGACGGCCCGGACGGTGCGCGGGTTGATGCGCGGCTCGAGGCGGCGGGCGGCGGCCGGGGAGATCGCCTCGTGGGGGAGGCCCGCCGCGACGCAGCCGCGCTCGAATTTCTCGGCGAAATCCTCGTCGTCGCCTTCCAGGGCGAGGAACAGGCCGCCGGTCGCCTCGACGGCCTCGGGGTGGATCCTCTTGACGATCTCGTTCTCGCTGCGGCATTCGACAGCGGACTCCGGGTCGGAGACGACGTAGCGGCCGCCGGAGTGGAGCAGGCCGTGGAAGCGGGCGGATGTGCCCTGCGCGATGTCGGCGCGTTCGACCAGAGCCACCGAGAATCCGCGCATCGCCGCGTCGCGCGCCGCGCCGCAGCCGGTTGAGCCTCCTCCGATCACGACGACGTCGACATTGAGCGTTCTCACGCGGGCCACCAAACCTTTCGAATGATCACGCGGGCGCCAGCGCCGGCCCCGGGTCGTCTAGACACTATGACGCCGGCGAGACGCTGACCATTTGGCGTGACACTAATGCACAAACGTGCGCGCGCATTCGATTCGAGGCTGCGCCGCGGGACCGCGCGCGGCTCCGCGAACCGGATCTCAGTACGCGACCGTGAACCGCCGCCGCTTATGCGCGGGCCGCTCCAACTCGTCGACGATCGCCAGGGCCAGGTCCGCCGCCGAGATGCGGCTCTCGCCGGATTCGTCGGTCAGGACGGTGTCCGCGCCGACCCGGTAGCGGCCCAGCGCCTCCCCCGGCGCGAACGCGCCGAAGCCCGATGCGGGCGACACCCCGAACCAGTCGACACCAGCCGGACTGGCCATCAGGTCATCGAGGACGCCGGCCATCTCCTCTGCCTCGGCCCGGAACGCGGCGGGGAAGCTCGGATCGGCAACCAAGGGCGGGCCTGACGGCTCGAGCGTGAGGGAACCGGCTCCGAGGACCACGCCGAGGCGGAACCCCAGCTGGTCGGCCAGGTCCGCGAGTTCCCGGTTGACCAGTCTGACCTGGCCGAGCATCGACCCGCGCGGCGCCAGCGCCGAGATCACCGCGTCCGCTTCGGCGACCGCCGCCTCCAAGAACGCCCGGTCCGTCGCGGATCCCTCCAGATACGCGGCCCCTGGGACCGCGTTCGCCTCCTCCGGCCGCCGCCGAGCCACGGCCCGGACGCAATGCCCCCGCCTCACGGCCTCCGCGACCACCGCGGCGCCCGCATAGCCGGTCCCTCCGATGACAGTCATATTCGCCACTTCAAGACTCCTTCCTCGAGTTCCTCCTAGGCTACAAGCGCCCTACGACACCGCCGCTCACAAGGGCAGTCGGGGACGGGCCGGGCGTTCCGGCGCCGCTGGTGCCGCCGATTCCCCACGCTAGTCTGTTCAACCGTGCGCTACGTTTCGACAAGAGCGGTGGACGATGCCGACCGGTTGCCCTTCGCGGAGATCCTCCTGGCCGGTCTCGCCCCTGACGGAGGGCTCTACACTCCCGAGGCCTATCCGCAGGTCAGCCCCGCGCAGCTCGGACACTGGCGCGATCTGCTGGAGACAGACGGGTACCCGGCGCTCGCCGCGGCCGTGCTGGGACTGTTCGCTGACGACTACGCGGCGGACGGAATCGTGCGCATGGCCGAGGCGGCGTACACCGCTCAGAAATTCGGCGCGCCCGAGATCGTGCCCGTCTCGCCGCTCGGGGAAAACCTTTGGCTGGCGCACCTCGCGAACGGGCCGACCGCCGCGTTCAAAGACCTCGCGATGCAAATGCTCGGTGAATTGTTCGACTACGAGCTGACGCGGCGGGACACCTCGTTGACCGTGCTGGGCGCGACTTCTGGAGACACGGGGAGTTCGGCGGAGCACGCGATGCTCGGCCGGGAGCGGGTGAAGGTGGCGATGCTGACGCCGCGTGGACGCATGACTCCTTTCCAACAGGCGCAGATGTATTCGATCGACGACCCGGCCATCGCGAACCTCGCGGTGGACGGGGTTTTCGACGACTGCCAAGACCTGGTGAAAGCTGTGAACCTGGACGCGGCGTTCAAGGCACGCTGGCGCTTGGGAGCTGTCAACTCGATCAATTGGGGCCGGGTGGCGGCGCAGATCGTCTACTATTTCGCGGCCTATCTCAAGACGGGGGAGGCGAGGGTCTCCTTCGCCGTGCCGACCGGGAACTTCGGGAACATCCTGGCGGGGCACGTGGCGCGCGAGATGGGACTGCCGATCGACGCGTTGATTCTCGCGACCAATGAGAACGACGTGTTGCACCAGTTCTTCAGCGATGGTGTGTATCGGCCGCGCGGCGCGGGGCAGACGTTCGCGACTTCGAGCCCGTCGATGGACATCTCGAAGGCCTCGAACTTCGAGCGGTTCGTCTATGACCTGGTGGGACGGGACGGCACGCGCGTGCGCGAGTTGTTCGGCGAGGCCCTGCCCCAGCACGGGTTTTTCGATTTGAGCGGCTCGCCTGAGTTCGCCACCCTGCGAGAGCGTTACGGCTTCGTCAGCGCGCGTTCGACTCACGCGGCGCGGGTGGCCGCGATTCGGCGGACGTGGCAGGAGGCGGGCTGTTTGGTGGACCCGCACACCGCGGACGCCGTCCACGCCGCGTCCGTGTTGGGATCGCGAGGCGCCCAGGCGAGGCGCGGCCACGGGGCTGGCGCCGCTTTGGCGGGCGCTGATCCTGCGGGGGGCCGCGGCTCGCCGGTGAGTGGTCCGATCGTGGTGTTGGAGACCGCGCTGCCGGTGAAGTTCGCGGAGACGATCGTCGAAGCCGTGGGCTTCACTCCGCCCGTGCCGCGGCGCTTCGCGCACCTGGCGGACGCGCCCCGGCACGCCGTCGAGATGCCGAACGACCCTGAGACGCTGAAAGCGTGGCTCGCTGGCTGGCTCGGCGACTGAGGAGCGGCGACTGAGGCGCGGCGGCTGATGCGCGGCGGCTGATGCGCGGCGGCTGAGGCGCGGCGGCTGAGGCGCGGCGGCCCGAATCAGGAAACCGGGATCCGCCGCACAGACGCCGGCGCGGCGGCGGCGCTGGTCGGCTAGGCTGGGTGAAATCTTCACCACCCGAAAGGCGGAGCGATGGGACTTATCAAAGCGGCGATCGGCGCGGCTGGCGGAACCCTGGCGGATCAGTGGCTCGACGCGGTAGGCGTGCCGGAGCAACTCGTCAAGCAGGACACGCTGCTGATTCGCGGGCAGAGCCTGCGGCAGGACTCGCGGAGTTCTAACACCAAGGGAACCGGCGACATCATCTCGAACGGGTCGCGGATCCTGATCCCGACGAATATGACGATGCTGCTGGTGGATGGCGGGCGAGTCTCGGACGCCAGCGCGGAGCCCGGCTACTACACGGTGGACAGCTCCGCGCAGCCGTCGGTCTTCGTCGGGCAGTGGGGCGACTCCTTCAAGCAGGCGTGGGAACGGTTCAAATTCGGCGGGGCCACGCCGCAGCAGCAGCGTGCGCTGTTCATCACGCAGCGCGAGATCCGCGACATCAAGTTCGGCACGAAGCAGCCCATCCAGTACTTCGACACGTTCTACAACGCTGAGCTGTTCTTGAGGACGTTCGGCTCGTTCACGATTTTGATCAACGACCCGTTCCTGTTCTTCGCGAACGTTTACGACAAGACGTCGCCGCGCGTCAACTTCTCCGACATTCAGAGCCAATTCCTCTCGGAGTTCATGACGAAGCTGACCACGGCGATCGCGCAGCTCAGCGGCCAGGGTGTGCGGGTCAGCGCGGTGCAGCAGCACCAGGACTTGCTGTCGCAGGCCATGGCGCAGCTGCTGGACGCGGACTGGACGCAGACCAGAGGCATCGAGATTGTGCGGGTCGCCGTCGAATCGGTCAACTACACGGATGAGTCCCGCGATCTGATCAACTTGCGCAACAAGGGCGCGATGCTCTCGGACAGCGCGATCCAGCGCGGCTTCGTCGCCGGAACAGTCGCGGAGGGGCTGCAGGCGGCGGGCGCCAATCCGGCCGGGGGAGCGGCAGGCATCCTCGGCATCGGGGTCGCGGGTGGCGCGGCCGGCGGGTTGTTCGGCGGGCCGCTGGTGCCGCCGGCCCCACCAGCGGGCTACGGTCCGGGCGGCTACCCGCCGGGAGCCTACCCCGGTTATCCCGCCGGTCCGGGCGGTTACCCCCCAGGTCAGGGCGGATACCCGGGCTACGGGCCTCAGGCGCCGCCGAACGCGCCGCCTCCCGGGCAGCCGTTGGCGCCGGTCCCGCAGCCGCAGTGGGGACAGCCGGGCGCGCCGCAGTATGGGCAGGCTCAGCCGGCCGCTCCGGTGGCGGCGGCCGCGCCCGGCGCGGCGGCCGCCCCGGGCGCGGCCCCTGGCGCGGTCCCCGACGCGGCGGCAGGCCCGGCGGCGGGCCCCAAGTTCTGCCCCGATTGCGGCACCGCGACCACGGGCAGCAAATTCTGCGGCAACTGCGGCAGACAGCTCTATTGATCGGTCGCGCCAGCGGCTCGCTCGGTGGGTCTCCGGGGCGGTTGGTGTAGGCGGGCGGTCGTCCCCAGCCCCCTGGGCGTTGGCCGCCCAAGTCTTCGTAAGAGTTGTGTATGGCGCTGCCGGAGACGGACTTGGCTTGGGATGTCGGCCACGGGGCGCGCACGTCGGCGCCGGGGATTGGGGCCGATCTGGGCGGTGGCCCCGCCGTCGACCCGTTGAGACGTTCCAACGGCGCCTGGCGGCGTGCCCAGATTCGGGCGGCGGCACGGCGAATCAAGGCGCAGACGGACAATTCAAAGTGTCGTAGGCCTCGGGTACCGTTGGTTGGCGTGGACGCTGAGGAGATCGCTGAGGAGATCGTGGAACGCGCCCGGCGGGCCGGCACGGCGCCGCTAGCTGAGCGCGCTGCCGTCTATGAGGCAGCGCTCGTCCAGCTGGAGCAAGTCCTCGAGAAGGCCGGCCCCAGGTGAGGCGGCGCCTGGACGCGGAGTTGGTGCGTCGCCGCCTCGCGCGTTCTCGCGAGCACGCCCGCGAGTTGATCGCGCACGGCGCGGTCCGTGTCGGCGGGCTGGCCGCGTCCAAGCCGGCGACTCAGGTCGAGGAAGTGGCTTCGATCGCGGTCACGACGGCAGATTCGGGCGCCAACGCCTACGCCTCGCGGGGAGCGCTCAAGCTCGTGGGCGCCATCGAGGAGTTGGCCCGTCGGGGCCGACCGGTCCGCGTCTCGGGGTTGGTCTGCCTCGACGCGGGCGCCTCGACGGGCGGGTTCACCGACGTGCTGCTACGCGCCGGCGCGGCCACGGTGCACGCCGTCGACGTCGGCTACGGCCAGCTCGCCTGGCGGTTGCGCCAAGACCCCCGCGTCCAGGTCCACGACCGGGTCAACATCCGCCATCTCGCGCCCGAGGCGGTTCGCCCCGCGCCCGCGTTGGTGGTGGCTGATCTCTCGTTCATCTCGCTGACCACCGTCATGCCCGCGCTCGCGGCGGCCGCGGCACGCCCCGCGCGCTTCCTCCTCCTAGTCAAGCCGCAGTTCGAGGTCGGCCGCGAGAAGCTGCCTCCCGGCGGTGTGGTGACGGACCGCGCGGACCGCGCGGGCGCGGTGGAGAAGGTGGCGGCGGCCGCGCGTGAGGCCGGATTGGCGGTGCACGATGCCGTGCGGTCACCCCTTCCCGGCCCCTCCGGCAACGTGGAGTTCTTCCTCGATCTCGACACCGCGTCCCCGGGGTCGACCCCGGACGAGGTGGCCGCGGCGGCGTGGCGGGAGGCTAGCTGATGGACCAGCGGGTGTTGATCATGGCGCATCTGGCGGAGCAGGACGCGGAGACCGCGAGAGAACGCGCGCGGACCCAGTTCGAGCGGGCGGGCTGGGATGTGGCGGAGCCGAGAGACTACCGGGGCGAGGCGCTCGACCTGGTGCTGGTGTTGGGTGGCGACGGGACGCTGTTGCGCGCCGCTGAGCTGGTCTACGAACAAGGCGTGCCGTTGCTTGGCGTCAACCTGGGGCACCTCGGGTTCTTGGCCGAGTCGGAGGCGCGCGAACTGCCGGACGCGATCGCCAAGGTGGTGGCCGGAGATTACCGAGTCGAGCCACGTGCCACCCTCGAGGCGCAGGTCACCGGGCCGGATGGCCAGTTGTGGCGTAGCTGGGCGTTGAACGAGGTGACGACCGAGAAAGCCCAGCCGCAGCGGATGCTGGAGGTCGCCGTCAAGGTCGACGGACAGCCGCTCAGCTCGTTCGGATGCGACGGGGTGGTGGTCTCCACGCCGACTGGCTCCACGGGACACGCCTTCTCCGCCGGCGGCCCGGTGGTCTGGCCCGAGCTCAAGGCGCTGCTCGTGGTGCCGCTCGCGGCGCATGCGCTGTTCAATCGGCCGCTGTTGGTGACGCCTGACTCCCTCGTCACCGTCGAACTCGACCGGTGGTCGCGGTTCGCGGCGCTGGTCACCTGCGACGGCCGGAGGACGGCCGCCCTAGAGGTCGGCGGCCGGATGGATGTGCGGGTCGGAACTCGGACGGTCAACCTGGTGCGGTTCGGCGCCGCGCCGTTCGGCGAGAAGCTGGTCCGCAAGTTCGAGCTGCCGGTGGCCGGTTGGCGCCAGGGCGGCCAGGCTGGTCACGGCGCCGAGATCGGACGGGTCGCATAGATGCTGCGCGAATTGGACCTGACCTCCCTCGGCGTGATCGAGCACGCCTCGCTGACGTTCGCGCCCGGGCTCACCGCGATCACAGGCGAGACCGGCGCCGGCAAGACCATGCTGCTCGGGGCGCTCGCTTGGCTCGCCGGCGCGCGCGCCGACTCCTCACTGGTGGGCGGCGAACGGGCTCAGGTCAGCGGGGTGTTCGTGACGCCGGACGGGCACCCGGCGGCGTGCGCCGCCGCTGATGCGGGCGCCGCGCTCGAGGCGGGCGAGTTGATCGCAGCGCGTGTCGTGACCGCTCAGGGCCGTTCCCGCGCGCACCTCGGCGGGGTGGCGGTGCCCTCGTCGGTCCTGGCCGCGAGCGTGGGCCGCCTGGTCGCGGTGCACGGCCAGTCGGACCAGCTACGGCTGCGCTCCGCCGCGGAGCAGCGCGACCTCCTTGACGCGTTCGGGGGTGTCGACACGTCGAGGTTTCAGCGACTGCACAGCGCGGTTCAGGCCGCCCAGGCGCGCCTCGCCCAGTTGGACAGCCAAAACCGCGAGGCGGCTTGGGAAGCCGACGCCCTGCGCCGGGCGGTGCGTGAGATCGACGCGGTGGCGCCCGAAGCGGGCGAGGAGGAGGAGTTGCCTACCCGAATCGAGAGACTCGCCCACGCCGAGGAGCTGCGCGAGGCTGCTGCCACGGGCTGGGCCGCGCTGATGGGGGCCGATGACGTCGCGGCCGCGGCTGGGCACGGCGGCGGCCCGCGGGGCGGCGCCGGGTCTGGGGCGCCGCCGGAGTTCAGCGCTTGGGGCGCTGGCGCCACCGCCGCCCTCGACGGCGCCCGGCGCGCGCTCGAGGCCGGCGCGGGCCGTGACCCGGCCCTGGCGGCGCTCGCGGCCAGGGCCGGCGACTTGGCCTATCTCGCATCCGACCTCGGCGCCGAGGTAGGGGAATACGCCGCCACACTCGAATCGGATCCGGCCCAGTTGGCGGCTCTGCAGGAGCGCCGCGCGGCCCTCGGGCAGCTGTTGCGGAAATACGGCGCCACCGCGGCTGACGTGTTGGAGTGGGCGGAGGGCGCGCGGCAGCGGCTGGCGGACCTCGACTCCAGCCCGGAGCGGCGCGAGCGGTTGGCCGCCGAAGCGGCCGCGCTCACGGCCGAGCGGGATGAGGCCGCGGCGGAGCTGACCCGGAACCGGCGCGCCCACGCCCGGGAGTTGTCCAAGGCCGTCACCGTTGAGTTGGCCGGACTTGGCATGACCGCCGCGCGCTTCGCGGTGGCCGTGGAAGCCGCGCCCGTGGGACCGAGCGGCGCGGACGCGGTCGAGTTCCAATTCGCCGCCCACGGGGACCAGACGCGCCCATTGGCGAAGGGGGCGTCCGGGGGAGAGCTCTCGCGCGTCATGCTGGCCTTGGAGGTGGCGGCTCTGAGCCGAGCGACGGCTGGCGCGGACGCGTTGACCCTGGTGTTCGACGAGGTCGACCAGGGCGTCGGCGGAGCGGCGGCGTTGGCGCTCGCGGAACGGTTGGCGCGGCTGGGCCGCGGTCATCAGGTGTTCGCGGTGACGCATCTGCCTCAGATCGCCGCCGCGGCGGACCACCATGTGTTGGTGGTCAAGCGTGGGGGAGTGACCGAGGTCCGGTCGATCGTCGGCGACGAGCGCCGGCGCGAGGTGGCGCGGATGCTCGCTGGAGTGGAGGATTCAGCGGCGGCGTTGCGGCACGCCGACGAACTCCTCTCCCGGGCTTGGGCGAAGCCGCGCTAGGCGGTGGGCCGAGCCGGTCGCCAGGGGGCATTCATCTGACCGCAGTGGCCCGGTTTGGCCTGGGCCTGTCGGGCGTCCTCGAAGGCGGGTGCGCGTGACCATTCCTACACTTCTCTCGCCAGAACCGAGAAGTGTAGAGTTCCGCGACCCGCGCCACGACCCGGCAGTTGACCGTCAACCCGCCCGGGGCGCGTTGCCGCAGGTCAGGGCCCTGCGAGGGTTTTGGTCCGGTTGGCACCGATCCGGGCGGGCGTGACCATTCCTACACTTCTCTCGCCAGAACCGAGAAGTGTAGAGTTCCGCGACCCGCGCCGCGGCAGGCAAATTGACAGTCGTACGGTCACCGATTCGTCTGCGCTG
>JAITLE010000088.1 GCA_031278075.1 Bifidobacteriaceae bacterium
GCCGGGCAACCCGCCGCGGGAGCATTCATCGAGGCCGGGACCGACCCAGCGGCGGCCAACGCGGCTGGCGGCGACGCCGCGGGCGCCCAGCCGAGTTCGCCACGCAGAAGGCGCTCACGCGCCCAAGCCCCAGCCGGGCAACCCAAAGCGAGTGTTCCGGCCGCCGCAGGAACACCCGCAGGCGCATCCCCCGCCGCGGGCGCCCCTGGAGTCGCATCCCCGGAGGCGATGGCATCTCCCGTGACCGGCGCCCCGGGGGCGGCAGCTCCCGAGGCCTTGGCTGGCACATCCCGCACTGGCGGGACCCCGGGAGTCGCAGCCCCCGAGACCCCTGCGGGGACATCCCACGAGGGCGAGCCTGGCCAAGCGGAAGTCACCGCGACCAGCGCCGAGCCCGCAGGCGAGGAGTCGAGTTCGTCACGGCGCCGGCGCGGGCGATCCCAGACCCCAGCGGGCGAGCCACCGGCCCCGGTCGACCCGAACCTGCGTCGGCCGCCGATGACCGCGCTTCTGTTCCAGGCCCCGATCGCGCCGTCGATTCGGCCGAAGAGACCCGCTACCGCCGAGCCTCCGGCCGCAGAGCCGGCCCGCGGCGAAGACGCGCAACCCACCCCGGCGCCCACCTCGGGCCGCCGCCGCGGCGCCGGCCGCGGCACAGCCGGCGAGGCGGCCGTCAAAGCGGAGAACGCGACCGCCACAGCGCCCAAAGAGACAGCCGCCGAGCCTCCCACGGGGGGCGGCAGGCCGCGCCGGGGCGCCAAGGCGACCCAACCACCGGCTGAAGAAGACGCTGGGGGTGAGAGCACGGCATCGTCGGATGGGACGACGCCCGAAGCGGGCGAAGGCGAGGACGGCGGCTCGAGGCGGCGGCGACGGCGCAACCGACGCAAGGGCGAGGCCGGGGGCGACAGCCTCGACGAGGGCGTGACCGCGCTCAGCGGGTCGACCCGACTCGAGGCGAAACGGCAGCGCCGGCGCGAGGGCCGAGACTTGGGCCGCCGGCGCGTCGAGATCACCGAGGCGGAATTCCTGGCGCGGCGCGAGGCGGTGGCGCGGCGCATGGTGGTGCGCGAGGCCGACGGCCGCACCCAGATCGCCGTGCTGGAAGACGACGTGCTGGTGGAGCACTACGTGGCGCGGCGGACACAGCGGTCAATGGTGGGGAACGTGTACCTCGGCCGGGTGCAAAACGTGCTGCCGTCGATGGAGGCGGCGTTCGTCGACGTGGGCAAGGGCCGCAACGCGGTGCTGTATGCCGGGGAGGTGAACTGGGACGCCGCCGGCCTGACTGGTCAGCCGAGGCGGATCGAGCAGGCGCTCGCGGCCGGCGACTCGGTGATGGCGCAGGTCACCAAGGACCCGATCGGTCACAAGGGCGCCCGCCTGACCGCTCAGATCACATTCGCGGGACGCTATCTGGTGCTGGTGCCCGGAGGCGGCATGACCGGCATCTCCCGCAAGCTGCCGGACGTGGAGCGGGTGCGGCTCAAGAAGCTGCTGAAGCAGATCGTGCCGGAGGGCGTCGGGGTGATCGTGCGGACCGCGGCCGAAGGCGCCACCGACGCGGAGCTCGCCGCCGACGTGGAGCGGCTGACCCAGACCTGGGCGAAGGTTCAACAGAAGGCGACCACGGCAGCGGCGCCGTCGCTGCTCAAGGGCGAGCCCGACCTCGCGATCCGGGTGGTGCGGGACATCTTCAACGAAGACTTCACATCCCTGACCGTGTCTGGCGAGTCCGCCTGGAACGACATCACGGGCTACCTCGAGGAGGTGGCGCCCGAGCTGCGCGACCGGGTGACCCGGTGGACCTCGCAGCAGGACGTGTTCGCCGCCGACAGGATCGACGAGCAACTCGCCAAGGGCCTCGACCGCAAGGTGTGGCTGCCGTCCGGCGGGTCGCTCGTGATCGACCGAACCGAGGCGATGACCGTGATCGACGTCAACACCGGCAAGTTCACGGGGACCGGCGGCACCTTGGAGGAGACCGTCACCCGGAACAACCTGGAGGCCGCCGAGGAGATCGTCCGCCAGCTGAGGCTCCGCGACATCGGCGGGATCATCGTGATCGACTTCATCGACATGGTCCTGGAATCCAACCGTGACCTGGTGCTGCGCCGCCTGGTGGAGGCCCTGTCCCGCGACCGCACCCGCCACCAGGTGGCCGAGGTCACCTCGCTGGGCCTGGTCCAGATGACCCGCAAACGGGTCGGCCAGGGCCTGGTCGAGGTGTTCTCCGAGACCTGCGACTACTGCGGTGGGCGCGGCTTCATCGTGCACTCCGATCCCGTGGAGAAGGGCCGCGGCGCGGGCGGCGGCAACGGCTCCGACGGGGGCCGGGGTTCGGGCGGGAGTTCGGGTGGAGCTTCGGGCGGGGGCCCGAGCGGGAGTTCGGGCGCGGGTTCGGGCGGGACCGACGGGTCCGACGCCCCAGGCAAACGGAAGAAGCGCGGCGGCAAGAAACACCGACGCAAGGGGCACGATGCCGTCGGCTCGCCTTCAGAACCGAAGGCGCCCGCCGCCGCGGTGCTCGCCGAGACTTCGCCGGAGGCTAAAGCGACCCTCGCGTCGATCGCGGCGGCGGCCGCGGCATCGCGCGAACAAGCCAACTGACCCGTGTCTTCGCGCGGGCCGCGGGTGGCCGCGGCGGGGCGGCGACCGGCCGGCAGGGCGGCGACCGGCCGGCTGGGCGCAGCCGGGACCTGACGGCGCGCCGGGCTCGGGCGGAGGGGCGCCGAGCTGGTGACCGGACGGAATCGTGCGCCTGAGGGTGGCCGGCGTGGCGGGTCGGGGCGCTCGACGCGGCAAGGGTTCGAGTTCGCGCCATACCCCTGGGGTAGTGTTGCCGGGCATGAAGCCCCTGGACCCGCGGCTGGTCAAACATGCGCGGGCGGCGCGCGCCTACATCATCTTGACTGCGGCGTTAGGCCTGATCACAGCGGTGGCGGTGGTCGGACAAGCCGTGCTGGCCGCCCGCCTGGTGGGAACTGTCGCCTCGGGTGAGCGCCTCGCGGACGGCGTCTTGGGGACGTCGCTGGCCTGGATCGGCATGATCGTGGCGGTGCGGATCGCGGCGACTTGGACACAGGAGCGCTTCGCTCACCGCGCGGCCATCAACACGATCGCCGAGTTGCGCGGCGCCGTCCTCAGGCATGTCGTGGCGCTTGGACCCCGGCACGCGGCCGAACACGGAGCGGCCGGCGCGGCCGCCCTCGTCACCCGCGGCTTGGACGCGTTGGACGCGTACTTCGCCCGCTACCTGCCGCAACTGTTGATGGTGGTCACCGTGACACCGGTGTTGCTGGTCGTGGCGGGTCTCACAGATTGGATCGCGGCGGCGATCATGGTGGTCACCATTCCACTGATCCCGGTCTTCATGGTGCTGATCGGCCGGCTGACGGAGGCGTTCTCGGCGAAGCGCCTGCGGACCATGACCAAACTCGGGGCGCAAGTGATGGATCTGATCACCGGGCTGCCCACGTTGCAGGCGCTGGGCCGCGAGAAAGGCCCCGCCGCCCGCGTCCGGCAGCTGTCCGAAGCCCACCAGAAGGCGACCTTCGGCACGGTCCGGATCGCGTTCATGTCAGGCGCGGCGCTTGAGCTGATCGCGACGCTCTCTGTGGCGCTCGTGGCGGTCTCTGTCGGGCTACGGCTCCAGGTCGGAGGAATGAGCCTGGTCGACGGTTTGACCATCATCATGATCGCGCCCGAGGTGTTCCTGCCGCTGCGCAACGTCGGCGCGCATTTCCATGCTTCCGCGGCCGGGGTGGCGGCGTCCGAGGCGGCGTTCGACATCCTCGCGATCAGCCCGCCGCCCGCCGGCGCGCGCCCGGCGCCGGATCTGGCACACTCCACAATCGTCTTCGAGGATGTCTCCGTCCACGCCCCGGGCCGCGACTATGACGCCCCGGCCGGGCTTGGCTTCACGCTGCGGCCCGGCTCGCTCACGGCCCTGACCGGCCAGAGCGGCGCCGGCAAGTCGACCGCGGTGGCGGTTCTGCTCAGCCTGACCCCGCCCGACTCGGGCCGGGTGCTGGTGCGCGGCGGCGGCGAGGACGTCGACCTGCGTGAGATCGACCCGGACTCCTGGTGGCGACAGATCTCATGGGCGCCGCAGCGGCCGGTGTTGTTGCCTGGAACCGTCCTCGAGAACCTGCTGGAACTGTACGAGGCGGACGCCCAACTCACCCCGGAGGTCGAGGCTGCGGCCGCCGCCGCAGGGTTCGACCAAGTGGTGGCCGAGTTGCCGGAGGGCTGGGCCACCCGGATCGGGCAGGACGGCGTGGGTCTGTCGGTGGGTCAGCGGCAGCGTTTGGCGCTGGCGCGGGCTTTCCTAAGGGACACCCCGCTGGTGATCCTCGACGAGCCGACCGCGCACCTCGACCAGGTCACCGAGCAGGCGGTGCTGGATTCGATCGGCCGCCTCCACGCCGCAGGCAAGACCGTCCTGTTGGTGGCGCACCGGCCCGCGCTACTCGAACAGGCGCACACGGCAGTGCCCGTCCGCTCGACAGCGTTGACGGGAGCTGACCGATGATCCGCCGCCCCGATCCCGTACGCGGTCCGCGTCCCGTCCCGCCCGGCGCCGCCCGGGCGCCTTCCGTGCCCTCCCCCGCCCAGGCGCCGCCCGCGGCCACCCGGCCGGCGCGCCGCGCCGCGGCGGAACCCCAGGTCAAGCGACCATTGCGACGCGCTGTCGGGCTGACCGGGCTCAAAGGGGGCCAACTGGCCGCGGCAGTGCTGTTCGGCGCTCTGACCCAGGCGGCGTCGGTCGCGCTCGCGGGGGTCTCGGCTTGGTTGATCGTGCGCGCCTCGCAAATGCCGCCCGTCCTGTCGCTCCAGGTCGCAGTGGTCGGGGTGCGGGCGTTCGGCGTGACGCGTGGCGTGTCGCGGTACGTCGAACGGCTCACCGCGCACCGAGTGGCCTTGAACGGCATGACCGAGCTCAGGGTGCGCTTGTACCAGCGGATGGCCGCCGGCTCGGGTGCGGGCGCGGCGTCTTTGAAACGCGGCGACGTGCTGGCCCGCGTGGGCGCCGACATCGACGACGTGGGCGATCTGGTGGTCCGCGGGATCATCCCCGCTCTGGTCGCCGGCGTGCTCCTGATCGGCACATCGGTCGCGATCGCCGCCTTCCTGCCAGTCGCGGGGTTGGCGGTGGCCGCATGCCTCGCGCTGGTCGCGGTGGGCGGCCCGCTGCTCACGTTCCGGGCCGCACGGCTCGCGGAGTTCGCCACATCAGCCGCGCGGTCTGATGTCTCGGCGAGCGCGATGAACATCATCGAGAACGCCTCCGAGCTGCGCGTCGGGGGTCTGATGCCCCACGCGATGAACTCCTTGAGACAACGCGAACGGGCCTTGGCTCGAGCTGTGGACCAATCGGCCAAGCCGTCCGCCGCGGCCCACGCTCTGACCGAGGTCGGCTCCGGCGCCGCGCTGATCTTGACGCTGGTCCTGGCGGCCTGGGCGTACACCAACGGAATGATCACCGCCACCGAGGTGGCGGTGATCATCCTCACCCCGCTGGCGGCCTTCGAATCTGTGGCGGCGTTGTCGCCCGCGGCCGCCCAGCTATACAAGTCGCGCGCCGCGGCCGCACGGATCGTGGCCCTGTCCACGGCGGGCCAGCCCCCCACACGCTCGCCTGCCGCGGCGGCGTCTCAGCCCGACGCGACCGCGGCCCGGCCGGACGGCATCGGGCAAGGGGGGACCGAAGCTGGCGCACCCAGCCGCGAGGCGCGCCACGCGGATCTGGACGTGGTCGGAGCCGGCGCGCTGGTGGCCCGCGGTTTGACGACTGGCTGGGATGCCGCGCGGCCGGTGACGCGCGGCGTCGACCTGGTGCTGGCGCGCGGCGGCGTCGTCGGGCTGGTGGGGCCGTCGGGGGCAGGCAAGACGACCCTGTTGGCGACGCTCGCTGGCCTGCTCGAGCCGCTCGCGGGCAGCGTGACGGTGGACGGCGCCGAGTTGGCGGGCTTGCCATCCGAGCAACGCGCCGCCGAAGCGGTGTTCATCGCGGAGGACGCGCACATCTTCGCCACCACTGTGCTGGAGAACTTGCGCGTCGCGCGCGGCGACGTGACCCCCGCCGAAGCCGCGGCCGTGCTGGAGCGCGTCGGGCTCGGGCGTTGGCTGCGGGCGCTGCCCGAAGGCTTGGACACGCTGCTGGGCGCGGGCGGCTCGACGATCTCAGGTGGGGAGAGGCGGCGCCTGCTGCTGGCGCGGGCGCTGGTGACCCGCGCAGGCCACATCTTGCTCGACGAACCCGGCGAACACCTCGACCCGGCCGACGCGCGGCGGCTCACCGCGGCCCTGATGGCGGCGGCGCGCGTTTCGGGGCGCGGGCTGATCATCGTCTCGCATCTGCCGGAGACACTCGAGGGCGCGGACCGCGTGCTGCACGTGGCCGGCGGCGAACTTCGCCCCTGACTGCGGCGCCGCCGCCCGCGGCGCGCGCTCCTGGCTCCCATAGGCCTTGTGAGATCCGGGCGGCTGGCGTCGCGGCAGAGCGCTGCGGCGCCAGCCGCGACCCCGATCCTGCTGACCCAAACAGCGAAGTCAACGGAAAGGACGAAGAGGGTCCGATGGCGCACCCGGAGAGCCTGTCAACTACGAGGTCGCCGTGCAGGACTCGCAAACCAGAGGGCTTCCCTGCCCTTATGTGATCCTGTTCGGCGTCAGGCGTCCGGGATGCGGCATGACGCGAGCCGCCCTCGCCGCGGCGCACGGCGACTTCCGCGCCGCGTTCAAGCCACATCCGCTTTGGTGGCTCGCACCGGCCTATCTGGCGCTGCTCGCGGCGCGGCGGGGCGGGCACGCCACCGCGGCCCGTCTTCCACGCTCCGCCAAGACTCACCGCGCCGTGCTCGCCGCGGTCGCGGTGGTACGCGCTCACCCGGAACCCTCCCACCCGGCCTGGCATCAAACCAGCCCGGCCACCGCCGCGCCACCAGCGCGAATGAGCTGAGCTGCGCATTCTGCGCGCCGCGGCGCCGGCGCGGTGTGGGCCGGGCCGCCAGCGGGAATAATCGTCTTATGGCAGGGCGGCGGACTCAGACCGAATCGGAACTCCTCAGCGCTGTGGTGGCGCTCTCGCGGCGCCTCGACATCACCGAAGTTCTGCGTCAGCTGGCGCAGACCGCCCCCGAGCTGACCGGCGCGGCCGCGGCCGCGATCAGCGTGCTGGACGGCCGCGGCATAGACGAGCGGTTCTACACCCACGGCGCATCGGGCGGACTCGCCGCCCAACTCGACGAGTTCAGGCGCGCGATGGCCCTGATGGCCCGCATCCCGCCCCACGAACCGCTGATCCTCGACGAGGTGCCGCCATCGCTCGTGGGCCGGTCCGACGAGGCGCCCACACTGGTGCGGAACTTCCTCGCGGTCGCAGTCCGGGTGCGGCACATCGTGTTCGCCCACGTCTACCTGGTGAACAAGCCCGGCGGCTTCACGACGCAAGATGGCGAGATCATGGCGGCCCTGGCCACCGCCGTGGGCGTGGCGGTCGAGAACGCGCAGCTCTACCAGGCGTCGCAACGCCGCGAGAGCTGGTTGGCGGCCGGGCAGGGCATCACCACGATGCTGCTGTCCGGAGCCGACGAGGACGAGGCCTTGAACGTGATCGCCACGCAGGCCCGGCAGGTCGCCGGCGCGGCCACGGCAGCGCTGATCCTGCCCTCGATCGGCGGCCAACTCGTCGTCGAGATCGCCGCCGGCCGCGGCGCGAACGCCCTGGTGGGAACCCGGATGCCAGCTGATGGGCGGTCGCACACGGTCCTAGCGGAGGGCATCGGCATGATCGTCGACTCGCTGGCTGGCGCCTACACGCTGCGCGTCTCCGCGCTCCGCGAGTTCGGGCCCGCCCTCTACGCGCCGATGCGCACATCCGGACGCGGCGTCGGCGTGATGCTGCTGCTGCGGGACCGTGGCGCGGCATCGTTCGACCAAGCCGATTTGACCACTGCTGAGTCATTCGCGGCGCAAGCGGCTCTGGCGCTGGTGTTGGCCGAGGCCCGCCACGCGCAGGATGTGTCCGCGATGGTCTCCGAACGCGGCCGCATCGCCCGGGATCTGCACGATCTGGCGATCCAGCAGCTATTCGCCACCGGCATGCGGCTCGAGTCCGCCCGGCGTGAGGCCGCCGCCGGGGTGGCTCCTCAGGGCCTGGTCAAGACCTTGACGGCGGCGTTGGACTCCATCGACTCGACCGTCCGGGAGATCCGCGCGATCGTCTCGCATCTGCGCAACCCCACCGCCGACGAGCCGATCGCGGAGCGGCTCAGCCACGAAGCCTCGGCCGCCCGCGCGCTGCTCGGGTTCGCGCCGTCGCTGGTGCTCCTCTTGGACGGGACCGCGCTGGCCTCCGCGCCGGGCGACGCGGCCAACGCGGCCGCCGAGGAGCTGTTGACCTCATCCCTCGCGGACGACGTGGTCGCGGTGGTCCGCGAGGGGTTGTCGAACGCGGGCCGCCATGCCAGCGCCTCGTCCGCCACGGTCACAGTCGCGCTCGAATCGCCGACCGCCGCCCGGCCAGGCGGCGTCACGGTGCAGGTGGAGGACGATGGCGTCGGGTTGCCTCTCAAACCGACCCGCCGGTCGGGCCTCGCCAACCTCGCCGACAGGGCGGCGGCTCGGGACGGCGCCTTCGCCGCCGGGCCCGGGCGCGGGGGCCGCGGCACCAAGCTGGAGTGGTCCGCGCCCCTGGCCTGAGGGCGCCATCCTCCGCGGCGCGGGCTGGAGTTCGCGACCGGACGCCCGCGGACGGGGCCAGGCTCGCGGCCGGCCACACGGGATCGTGGGCCGGCCGCTGGCGCGTGAACGGCGGGTCAGCGGGCTGTGTAGCCGCCGTCGACCACCAGCTGGGTGCCGTTCGCGAACGAGGCCTCGTCGCTGAGCAGCCAAATCACCGCGCGGGAGACCTCTTGGTCGGTTCCGAGGCGCCCCTGCGGGTGGAGTGAGACCAGCGCGGATCGCTGAACGCCCGCTATGTGCTTGATGAGCGGCGTGTCGATGTAGCCCGGGTGGATCGAGTTGATGCGGATGCCTTTCTCGGCGTAGCCGACCGCTGCCGCCTTCGTCATGCCGGTCACGCCATGTTTCGCGGTGACATACGGCACGGCTGTGGGGGTGCCGACCAGGCCCAGGATCGACGAGGTGTTGACGATGGAGCCGCCGCCGGCGCGCAGCATCGCCGGGATCTCGTAGTACATGCCGTAGAAGACGGCGTTGAGGTTGACGTTGATGGTCCGCTGGTAGCCGGCCACGTCGATGTCCGCCAACAGACCGGACGGGCCGGTGATGCCCGCGTTGTTGAATGCCAGGTCGAGGCGCCCGTATTCGGACTCGGCCAGTTCCACCGCGGCGCGGACCATCTCCGGGTCGGCCACATCAGCCACGAACGGCGTGGCGACGGCGCCCGCCGCCGTGATCGCAGCCGCGGTCGCCTCCAGACCCTCGCGGTCCAGGTCCACGACCACGACGGACGCCCCCTCACGGGCCAAATCCTCTGACACCGCGCGGCCGATGCCGCTCGCCGCGCCAGTCACCAGGGCCGTGCGGCCTTCGAACTTCTTGCTCATGCTCGCTCCTTCGCGATTGAAACCGAGGACTGTTCGCGCATGAGATTACTCGATGTCGAGATAACTGTCATCCCCGATGGGTTGCGCATGCCGCCGCCGCGGCCGAGTCTCGCCCGGGGTGTCAGCGAAGGGGTGCGCGGGTGGCCGCCGACGCGGGCGGCTCGACTAGTCCGACGCGGGCGGAATCGTCAGGAACGCCAGGAACTCGACTCTTTGGCGGCGACCCACGCCGCCACCTGAGTGCGGCGCTGCAGACCCATCTTCGCCAGCAGTGACGTGATGTGGTTCTTCACCGTCTTCTCCGCGACGCCCAGGCGTTCGGCGATCTCCCGGTTCGACAAACCCTCGCCGATCAGGGCCAACACCTTGTGTTCGGACGGGGTGAGATCCGCCGTCGGGTCTTCGTGGTCCGCGCGGCGGCGCGTCAGCGTCCGTTCGTCGAGGAGCGTGCGCCCCTCGGCCACAGCCCGGATCACGTCCGCGATCTCCGCGCCGCGCACCGATTTCAGCAGGAACGCGGCCGCGCCCACCTCGAGCGCGGCGGCTAAAGCGTCATCGTCGTCGAACGAGGTCAACACCACCGGGCGAGAAGACGGCGCCGCCGATTTGAGCTGTTTCATCAGCTCGATCCCGGTCCCGTCCGGCAGCCGCAAATCCACCAGGATCACATGAGGATTGACCAGCACCGCGCGGCGCAACGCCTCCGCGACCGAGCCCGCCTCGGCCACCACCCGCATCCCATCCGACCGTTCGACCACTTCCGCGATCCCCCGCCGCACCACTTCGTGATCGTCAACGATCATCACGTTGATGGATTCAAATGGTCGGACGCCGAGGTCGCTCGATTGCACCCGAATACCCTAGCGGGACCGCGATAACGGCACAAAGCGCCCCCTTCGGTTAGCCCCCGGTGTCATCCCAGGCCTGGGCCGCACCACGCCGTCCGCGCCAGCCCGCCGCTCATCCCAGCCGCCGTCCGCCTCACCCAGCCGCACGATGCCGTCCCCACCCGCCCGCGGGCCGCATGAGATCGGCGCCTGCCACATCCGGGCGCGGGTCGCGGTCCCCACCCGCCCGCGGGCCGCATTTGTCCTCCGACCGCCCCGGCGCCGGACGCGCCACAGCCCCGCGGCCCGGGCCGCAGCTCGCCGACTCAGTCCTTCCCGAGCGGAAGCAGCGCCTCGTACGCGGCTTGTGCGGCGCGCTGCTCAGCCACCTTCTTCGCTGAACCGGCGCCGGAACCGTATTGGACGGCATCGACCAACACTTGCGCGGAAAACGTGCGGGCGTGGTCGGGGCCGGCCGCCTCCGAGCGGTACTCGACGGGCCCCATGCCGCGCGCCGCCACCAGCTCCTGTAGCGACGTCTTCCAATCCAGCGCCGCGCCAAGCTGCGCGGCTTCTTTCAGAGTGGGGTCGATCAGCTTCAGCACCGCGCGGCGGGTCGCGTCGAGCCCGTTGCAGAGATAGACGGCGCCGAAGATCGCCTCCAAGGTGTCGGACAGGATGGAGTCCTTGTTGGCGCCGCCAGTGGCCTGCTCACCGCGGCCGAGCAGAACATAAGACCCGAGATCGGCGGTGCGCGCGACCCGCG
This sequence comes from Bifidobacteriaceae bacterium, assembly GCA_031278075.1. Taxonomy (GTDB): domain Bacteria; phylum Actinomycetota; class Actinomycetes; order Actinomycetales; family WQXJ01; genus JAIRTF01. The sequence continues at coordinate 11,169 of JAITLE010000088.1, forward strand.
CCAGCGCCCGCTGTGACACCGACGCGGCCCGCATCTTCGCGAGCTCGCCCTCCGGCGCGTCCGGGTGGGCGCGGTAAAGGCGCTCTGTGACGACCAAGCCCAGCACCGAATCGCCGAGGAACTCGAGGCGTTCGTTGGTGGGTATCCCGCCGGCCTCATGGGCGAAGGACCGGTGGGTCAAGGCGAGGATGAGCAGCTCAGGGTCGATCGGGCAACCCAGCCACTCGCGCAAACGCTCAGCGGCGCCACTCTTCGCACGCGCCACCGGCTCAGCCATGAGTTCAGGCCTGGAACTCGCTGCGCACCGCCGCGGCGTAGTACCGCCCCTTGTATTGGCCGCAGTTCGGGCACGCGGTGTGGGGTCGCGTCGGCTGATGGCACGCCGGGCAGGTGGTCAGCGCGGGTGCGCTGGTCTTCCACGCCGAGCGCCGGGTGCGCGTGTTGGCACGCGACATTCTTCTCTTGGGGACGGCCACAGCTACGCCTCTTCTCTTTCGTCTTCCAGCAGGTCTTCCAGCACAGCCCAACGCGGGTCGGTCTGCACGTGGTAATGCTCCGGGTCGTCCTCGAGGCGTTCGCCGCATTCGGCGCACAGCCCCGGGCAGTCGTCGCGACACACCGGACCGAAGGGCAGCGCCAGCACGATGCCGTCACGCACGGCCGTGTTCAAGTCCAGTTTGTCGTCGACCACCTCCCGGCGGTCCTCCCCGTCGGACGTGTCGCCCGCTTCGCGCGCCGCGTCCGCCCGTTCAGGATAGACGAACAACTCCTGGAACGTGACATCCAGGGGCAGGTTCACTTCGCCGAGGCACCTGACGCACTCGCCTTGCGCCCGAGCGGTCACCGTGCCGGTGGCGAGGACGCCTTCGAGGACGGACTCGACCAGCAGGTCGAGCCACACCGTCTCTCCTTCTGGCACCCCGATCACCGCGGTTCCCAGGCCGGGTGGCGCAGGGAAGGTGATCGACAGCTCCCGCGACGTGCCGGGCCGACGGCTCAGCTCTTTGACCGAGACGGTCAGCTGAGGCGCGTCAGTGGCGGTTCTATCAGGCATGGGTCTTGCAGCTCAGGGTTTGGCAGAGGATTCAAGGCTCGCCGGGACCGGCCGAGCCGACCGGCTAGTCTAACGCACCGCGCCAACCAACCCCAACCCGCGCCGATGCGCGGCCGAACGCCCGAGCCAAGGCCGCCGCCACATCCGGCGAGACATACGAACCGACATCGCCGCCATGCCTCGCCACGTCTTTGACAATCGAACTCGACACGTGGGCCCAGTCCGGCGCCGCCACCAACAACACGGTCTCCACGCCGGTCAGCTCACGGTTGACCAACGCCATCGGCGCCTCATGCCCCCAGTCGTGCCCGCCCCGCAGCCCTTTGACTATCGCCGTGGCGCCAACAGCGCGGCAGAACTCAGCCAGAAGGCCGTCGAGGCGCGCCACCCGCACTCCTGCGAGATCCGCCACGCAGCCCGCCACCAACTCGAGCCGAGTCGCCACGTCCAGCAACGGCCGCTTCGCAGCGTTGTCCGCCACGCCCACGATCACACTGCCGAACAGCGCCGCCGCCCGCTCGATCACGTCCACGTGCCCCAACGTCACCGGATCGAACGACCCAGGCACAACCGCGAGCGAGCCGCGCCCGCGCGCGAGTTCTTCCCAACACTCCTGGCCGAGTTCAGCGACCTCTGTCCGCATCATCCCTCCATCTTCTCAAGCCCGCGCAAGTATGGGTCGTCCATGTCGCTGTTGGGGCCGGGTTTGGCCTCAGGCGTCAGCGACGAGGCAAGCAGGTTGTCGTTTGTGGGGGGTTTCGGGTCGATCTGGGTGGTAGTTCCGCGCCCCGCGCCACAGCCACCGTCTTGACCACGAACCCGCCCGCGGCGTGTTCCCGCAGGTCAGGGGCTCGCGCTGGTTCTGGCCCTCTGGACGCGGGTCCCGGGTGGGCTTGACGATTCCTACACTTCTCCCCTCAGAGACGAGAAGTGTAGACTTCCGCGCCCCGCGCCCCGGCCACCGTCTTGGCCATGAACCCGCCCGGGGCGTGTTCCCGCAGGTCAGGGGCTCGCGCTGGTTCTGGCCCTCTGGACGCCGGTCCGGGTGGGCTTGACGATTCCTACACTTCTCCCTCCAGAAGCGAGAAGTGTCGACTTCCGCGCCCCGCGCCCCGGCCACCGTCTTGACCATGAACCCACCCGGGGCGTGTTTCCGCAGGTCAGAGGCTCGCGCCGGTTCTGGTCCTCTGGACGCCGGTCCGGGCGGGCTTGACCATTCCTACACTTCTCCGGTCAGAGACGAGAAGTGTAGACTTCCGCGCCCCGCGCCCCGGCCACCGTCTTGACCATGAACCCGCCCGGAACGTGTTCCCGCAGGTCAGGGGCTCGCGCCGGTTCTGGGCCCGTGGACCCCGGTCCGGGCGGGCTTGACCATTCCTACACTTCTCCCGCCAGAGACGAGAAGTGTAGACTTCCGCGCCCCGCGACCCCCGGGCGCAGCTCAGCCCAGCCACAGCGTCCGCCGGTTTGGGGAGCGCGGCGCCATGGGCCAGCGGAGACGTTTGCGTGGCGCCGGCGAGTCGACCCAGATGCGGGTCGCGACGCGCCGAGTCACCGCGCCGACATGGGGACCATGCGCAGGGCCACCGGCAGCACGATGCCGTCCCGCCCCCAGCGCTCAAGCCCGCGCCAGGTGTATGGCGGTCTCGCCGTAGATCCTCTCCCCCAGCGCCTCCCAACCGGCGGGCCACCGTGGCCCGCCGCCGCGTGTCGAACGCTCTAACAAGATCAGCGCGCCTTCCGTCAGCAGCCCGCCGGGACGCCGCCCCGCTGGCGGCGCCACCGCCGACTCCGGTCGGGTCGCTTCCGGCGCCGGCAGCCCGCCGGAGGCGGTTCCACCGCAGGCCAGCAGATCCAGCACCGCAGCGACCGCCGCGCCGCTAAGACCATACGGCGGATCCAAGAACACCAGCCCAAATGGGCCCAAGCGGGACAGCTCCGAGTTCGCCAGAGCCCGTTCCACTTTCCGCCGCAGCACCGTCAACCCCGCGCCCAAACCGAGCGCGACGCCATTGGCCTGGGCGGCGCGCGCCGCCGCTGGCGCCGAATCCACCGCGACGGCGCGCGCCGCGCCGCGGCTGAGAGACTCCAGTGCGAACGCCCCCGACCCGGCATAGAGATCGGCCACCACCAGCCCATCCCAGCTGCCCCCGATCCGTGACTCCACCAGGGAGAACACGGCTTCCCGCACGCGGTCTGAGGTGGGCCGCGTCCCCAAGGGCGGGACTTTGATGGTCCGGCCCCCGGCCACGCCCGCGATGATCCTGGTCAACGCCCGCTCACCCCCGCTCCAGATAGGCCTCACGGCCGGCGAGCCACCGGGTGATCTCGGCGGCCAACGCCGGTGAGGCCTCCAACTCGGGATCCTCCTCCACCAATTCGGTCGCGTCCTCGCACGCGTCTGCGATCACGTCAGCGTCCTTGGTCAACCTCACCAGCCGGAGCGACGAGCTGCCCGATTGGCTCTCGCCGAGGATCTGTCCCTCGCGGCGGGTCTCCAGATCCACTTCCGCCAACTCGAATCCGTCGGTGGTGCGCCGCATCGCCTCGAGCCGCCGCGCTGCGGGCGTGTCCGGCACGGCATCGGACACCAACAAGCAGATCGCCGGGTCCGCGCCCCGGCCCACGCGGCCACGCATCTGATGGAGCTGGGACAAGCCGAACCGATCCGCGTCTAGGACCACCAAAGCAGTCGCCTGTGGCACATCGATCCCCACCTCGATCACGGTGGTCGCCACCAGCACGTCGACATCGCCGCGGGCGAACGCGTCCATTGTGGCGTCCTTGTCCGCGGCGGTCATCCGGCCGTGCAACGGCGCGAGCCGCACTCCGCTCAGCGCGCTCTCCTCGCGGAGCTGGGCCAACACCTGGCTGACGGACGCGAGCGCCCGCGGCCCGTTCCCGACCGGAGGCGCCGCGCCGGACGCGCCCCCACGAACCGTCCTCGATCCAGCCGCGCCGCCCGGCGGGCCACCCACCACCGGCGCGCCTAGCTGGGGCGACGCCGACGATGCCGTGCGCCGTCCCCCCTGCGATTGGGCGAGCAAGCCGTCCAACTGCGGGAACGCGAGTTGGCCAAGCGGTTCGGCGGGATCTTCGACGATCTGGGCGCTGGGTTCGACCTCGCCCGGCTCGATCGCCGGGCACACGACAAACGCTCGCCGACCGGCCGCGACCTCCTCAGCCACCCGCTCCCAGACCCTCGGCAACCAGCCCGGATGTTCAGCCGGGTTGACCCAAACGGTCGCGACAGGCTGCCGTCCAGGCGGGCCGGCGTCCAGCAACGTGACACCCAGATCCCCGAAAACTGTCATCGCGACGGTGCGCGGGATCGGTGTCGCGGTCATGACCAGCACGTGGGGCGGGCTCTCGCCGCGCGCCCGCAACGCGTCCCGCTGGTCCACGCCGAAGCGGTGCTGTTCGTCCACCACCACGAGCCCCAGATCCTTGAACCCCACCGCGTCCTGCAGCAACGCGTGCGTGCCCACCACCAAGTCAGCCCGCCCCGCCCGCAGGTCCTCGTGCGCCTCGGCCTTCGCCCGCGCGCTGAGCGACCCGGTCAACAGCCGCACCCGCGCCTGCGCCCGCTCGCGGTGGTCGAGTCCCGAGCGCTCGCCCGAACCCTGAGCGTCCCCAACCCGCGAGCGCAAACCCGAGCCCGAACCCGCGGCGTCGCCCGAACCCGAGCCCAAACCCGAACCCGCGGCGTCCCCATCCCCCGAGCGCAAACCCGAACCCGCGGCGTCCCCAGCCCGCGAGCCCAAACCCGAACCCGAACCCGCGGCGTCCCTCGAACCCGAACCCGAACCCGAACCAGCGTCAGCGCCAGAGTCCGGGGCCGCCGCGAACAGTGTCTCGTCCAGGGCGAGCGGGCCGAGCAACTCCAAGATGGTGCGGTAATGCTGCGCCGCCAACACCTCGGTCGGCGCCAGGAGCACCGCCTGGCCGCCCGAATCGATCACTTGCAGCATCGCGAGCAGCGCGACCACAGTCTTGCCGGAGCCGACATCGCCCTGGAGGAGTTGGTTCATGGGGGTGCGCGCCGCGAGCAGCGCGCCGATCCGCCCGACCGCATTCCGCTGCGCGGCCGTCAAATCGAAAGGCAGCCGCCGCCGCAACGCGGCGACCAGCGAATCCGGTCCGTCACGCCCGGGCCTGGGCGCAGCGCCGCCATCCCGGCGCGCGCGCCACCGCCGCTGCGCGAGCGCCACCTGCAGCACGAACGCCTCCTCGAATCGGAACCTGGCCCGAGCCCGCGCCCACTCAGTCGGCGTCGCCGGATTGTGGACGTCCCACAGGGCGCGCCCCAGGCCTGGCAACCGGCGTCGTCGCAAAACCCAAGGCGGCAGCGGGTCTGTGGGCACGTCATCGTGCAACGAGACGAGCGCGGTCTGGATGACCCGGCGCAGCGCTGGCGACAACACCCCCGCGACCGCAGGGTAGACGGGGATCAGGCGTCCGTCGAAACGGGGGTCCTCGTTGGCGCCGCTGTCCTCCCACACGACCTCCGGGTGCACCAACTGCAGCGTGCCCCGGTACATGCCGACGCGCCCTGTGAACAGGCCCATCCTTCCGGGCCGAAACTCACGTTCGTAGTATTCGACCAGGTGGGGGCGTTTGAGGAAGAACGTCAGAGCGAGCGTGTGCGTCCCGTCCGTGATCTGCGCCGTGACCAGCCATTGGGCGCGCGCGGCCGTGGAGCGCGTCGTGACCGAGGCCACGCGGGCGTTGATCGTCGCGGTCTCGTCGAGCCGCAGGAGGCCCATGTCAGTCGGGACGCGGGGGTCCTCGTACCGTCTCGGGAAGTGTCGCAGCAGGTCACCGACGGTCTTGATCCCCGCTCCGGCTAGTTTCTTGCCTAACCGCCCAGCGACCCGCTCGACCCGTGCCGCCAGGTAGGCGTCAGCCGGGTTCGGCACAGCGCCGCCATTTCCCCGCACGATGCCGTCCGCCCCGCCCCGCCCGTCCCCGCCGGTCCGGCCTTCGCCCGCGCGTCGGCCCTGGCCCACCGCGTCCCGGCCGACCGCACCCCTGCCGCCCGCGACTGCCCGGCCCGCCCCGGCCCCAGCCGCGCCCGAACCGCCCGCGCTTCGGCCCTGGCCCACCGCGTCCGGGCCGACCGCACCCCTGCCGCCCGCGGCTGCCCGGCCCGCCCCGGCACCAGCCGCGCCCGAACCGCCCG
>JAITLE010000273.1 GCA_031278075.1 Bifidobacteriaceae bacterium
CGGCTGGTCCGCAATTGCCCAACACGCGCCAGATCCGTTCCTTTTGGACTATTGGGGTCACCACCCGCGACCCCCCACACCAGCCCGGAACCACGTCACTCCACCCGCGGCGCGTTGACCAGCGTGAACACGAACACAGTGGACGACGCCGCCCAGCCACGGCCGGACGGACCAAACAACCCCGTGCCTGGCCCGCTGAGATCAGGCCGCCACGTCCGTGCCGCGCCACTTGGCTATGCCGCGCATGCCGTGGAACAGCGCGAACGCCGTGATGGTCCCAACCGCGATGCCGGTGATCTTGACGTCGCCGAGCATGAATGTCGCATCCGCGATCGCGAGGATCAGGGCCGCGGCCGCGGGGAACAAGTTGACCGGACGGGCGAAGTCGACCTTGTTCTCCACCCAGATCCGCGCCCCCAGCAACCCGATCATGCCGTACAACACCACGCCAGCGCCGCCGATCACCCCCGGCGGGACAGTGGCGACAGCCTGCCCGAACTTCGGGATCAGAGACAAGAACAACGCGGTGCCGGCGGCGACCCAATACACAGCTGTCGAATAGATTTTGGTCGCCGCCATGACGCCGATGTTCTCGGCATAGGTCGTGGTGCCGGACCCGCCGCCCAGCGCCGCGAACGTGGTCGCGACACCGTCGGCGAGCAACGCCCGGCCCATCGTGCGGTCATAATCGCGGCCTGTCATCAACGCGACCGATTTGACGTGCCCCACGTTCTCTGCGACCAGCACCAGCACCACCGGCAGGAACATCGGCACAACCACCCAATCGACCTCAGGAGTGGTGAACTCCGGCAGCCCAAACCAGGGCGCGGCGCTGATCTTCTCGAAGTCGACCTGCCCTTGGATCAGGGCCGCGACGTACCCGCAGGCCACGCCCAACAAGACCGCCAACCGCCCGATCAGCCCTCGGAACAGCACCGCGATAATCACCACCGCGATGATCGTGATCCATGCGGTGAGCGGCGCTTTGGCCATCCCGCCTGAGATCTGGCCGTCGTCGCCGAACGTCTTCCACGCCGCGCCCGCCAGGTTGAAACCGATCATCATCACGATGGTGCCCGTCATGACCGGCGGCATGAACGCGTTCAGCCAGCCTGATCCCGCCATGTGCACGATGCCGCCCACCACAGCCAGCAGCACCCCCGCGACAAGCACTCCAAACAGCGCCCGCCCCATGGACCCGTCCTCGCCGGAGGTCGCTGCGACGATCGGTGAGATGAACGCGAAGCTCGATCCAAGGTAGGAGGGCAGACGGTTGCCCGTGACGACGAGGAACAGCACGGTGCCGATCGCGCTGAAGAAAAGAGTGGTGGCGGGCGGGAATTTGGTGATGATCGGCACTAAGAAGGTGGCCCCGAACATGGCCACAACATGTTGCATGCCCATCGATATGGTTCGGCCCCAGCCGAGACGTTCGTCGGGAGCCACCACCTCTCCGGGCTCGATGGTCTTACCGTTTCCGTGAAGCGTCCAGACGGCCATTAGTCGTTGTCCAATCGCTGAGTTTGCAGGTGGTGGGGGGTGGTCCGGCCGGTCGTCGGCCGCCCGCACCAGGCTATCGGGTTGGGGCTTGATGTGGGCTGAAGCGCGGCCGCGGCGGTCTCACTCTTGTGCCGCCCTGGGCACGGGGCCGCGGGACGTGACTGAGCGCCAGGGCGCGGCCCGCGACCGAAATGTGATGTGGCTCACACTTTGAGATCAGTCGCACGCCGGCCGCGGCCGCGTCACCGACAGTCTTAGCTTGACGCCATGACCACAGTGATCAGCGCACGACAATTCGACAGTTTCCTGACCGCCACGCGGACCTTGCTCCCGCCGCCGGGCGAATGGCCTCAGCTCAACACCTACCCCGCATCGCTGGCAGAATGCGTCATCGACGCGCTCTGGTCGGAGCGGGTGCGTTACGCGACGGTCGCGCAGGTCGTGGACCGTTACCGCGCGTATCGCTTCCACCAGGGCGCCGATGCCGACCGCGACGGCGCCCGCGAACTCGCCGCCACGTTCGAGATCGGTTTGGACGGCTGGATGGAGCAGATCGGGAACCACCAACGGGCCTATTCCAGCGCCACGGCGCCGTTCAAGGCGGACTTGGTGTACCAAGCGGCGCAGGCGGCGATCCAGGCGGGCGTCGAGTCGGCGCAAGAGCTGCGCGACGGCTACGCGAATCAGACCGCACAGTTCAAGGAACTGCACCGGCGTTGGCTCGACCTGCCGTCGCAGCACACCGGGCTGACCTGGGAGCGCCTCCTGTTGGTCGCCGGAATCGAGGCCACGCCAGCCGACCCGTGGCTGCAAGAATTCGCGTCCCAGGCGGCGGGCACATCGTTGACCAGCGAGGACGCGTTGGCACTAGTGAACGCCGCGGCTCAGGTGATGGATGTGACACCGCTTCGTCTGCGCAACGCGATCTGGCAATATCAGACCAAATATGACCAGGTCAAGCACACCTCGCCGGCGGGTTCCAACCGAGTCGCTGCTGGCGCCACCGCGGGCGAACCCCTCTAGCCCGCGGCGCTCGCTGCGCTGGTGAGAGTGGCCGCGACGGGCCCCGGGCGCCTTGGCCGCGCCACGCGACGCTGGCGCCGGTGGCCGCGATGGGGCCCGGGCGCCTTGGCCGGGCCACGCCCGAGACGCGACGTGCCGCCCGCGTCCCCCGCCACGCCCGAGCCGCGACATGCCGCCCGCGTGCCCGGCGGCGCCCCGCGTCCCCGGCCCGGCCCGCCCGGCGGGCCGAGTTGCGTTGGCGCGCCGCCTGCGGCTGGCGTGGGCGCCCGCGCGCTGGTAAGAATGGACCGGAAATCCGTTCGCGCGAGAAGCGAGGTGCGACATGTCCCCCATCCATCCGACGCGCAGTTCTGGCGGCCGCGAACGGCGGGCCAGCCCCGGGGCGCCGACACCCGTCCACCGCACCCCAACGCCACACCCGCCTGCGGCACGTTCCCGCGCCGCGGCTCTCGCCGCTGCGCTGGGGCTGATTCTGACTCTTGGCGTGGGCGGCTGCGGCCTGATCAGCCGCGAAGCGCAGGTCGAAAAGATCGACGACGCGATCGCCGTCTCCGTCCAAGCCGACGTGCAAAATGTCGCTCAACAACTGCGGATCTGGTACGCGGGCGCTGTCTCAGATCCGGTTCTCGTGAACTCCGGCGGCAAGTACTACCTGTGCGCTCCCGAGGACGCCGCCACCATTGACGGCTGCACCTCCGCCGGCCCCGTGTCAAACGGGGTCGTCCTCGTCTTGGCGCGGACGGGCGCCGCGAACTTCTGCGTGCAGGGCAGCCTCACGGAAACCGGCGAGGTCTGGCACCAGGCCGTGTCCGGCGGAGTCCAACAAGGCGCCTGCTGACTGGCCGCGGCGGCGAAGCGCGGCCGCACCGCCCATTGACCGCGGCGGCGGCCAAGCCGCCGCCTCAGCCCGCCAAGCGCCCCCGGGATGACTGCCCGAGGAACACCGCGGCGGCGGCCAAGCCGCCGCCTCAGCCCGCCCCGCCGCCTCAGCCAGCGAAGTGCCGCGGGAGAGTGTCCTCAAAAACCGCCCGCAACTCGCCCAGCGGAATCTCGAAGCCCTCGTCGGCCCAAGCGACCGCCAGCGCGCCGCCAGCCGGTTCAGCGTCCGTGGTCCGGCCGATGCCAACCCAAGGGACGCCGTGCCTGTCAGCCAAGGCGGTGAACTCGGCGCCCCGACCTGGCGCCACCGCCACCACAGCCCGAGCCTGCGTCTCAGAGAAGAGCGCCTCGAACGGTGTCACCCCGTCCCGCTCCAAGACGGGATCGAGTGAGACCACCGCCCCGATCCCGTGACGCATGGAGCCCTCGGCCAGCGTCTGGGCCAAGCCGCCGTCGGACAGGTCATGCGCCGCGGCCGCGAGACCGCCGCGCGCGGCCTCGACCAACACGCGGGCCAGCCGACGCTCAGCGTCGAGGTCCACAGCTGGGGGCTGTCCGCCCAAGTGGCCGTGGACGGCATCGGCCCACGTGGAACCACCCAACTCCGCGCGGGTGACGCCCAGCAAGAACAACTCAAGGCCCGGAGCACGCCACCCCGACGGAACCACGGACGCGACGGATTCGAGCACGCCCAACACGCCCACGACGGGCGTCGGATGGATCGCCGAATCGACGCGGCCGCTTTCACCGGTCTCGTTGTAGAGCGAGACGTTGCCGCCGGTCACGGGCACGCCGAGCTCCAAGCAGGCGTCGGCGAGCCCCTCCATCGCGGTGACCAGCTGCCACATCGAGTCCGGCGATTCCGGCGAACCGAAGTTGAGGCAATCCGTCACCGCGAGCGGTTCGGCGCCGACACAGGCGACGTTCCGGTACGCCTCCGCGAGGGCTTGCATCGCTCCGACGCGGGGGTCGAGCTTGGTGTAGCGCCCGTTCCCGTCGGTGGCTAGCGCCACCCCGAGCCCGCTGGACTCGTCCACGCGGACGACGCCGGCGTCATCGGGCATCGCCAACGCGGTGTTCCCCTGAACGAACCTGTCGTATTGGTCGGTTATCCACGCCCGCGAGCAGAGGTTCGGCGAGCCCGCCAACGTGAGCAACGTGGCCCGCAGCTCAGCGGCCTCCACTGGCCGGGCCAGCCGCGCGGGCGAATCCGTCACCAGCGCGTCTTGCCAGCGCGGGCGAGCGTAAGGGCGGTCGTACATCGGCGCCTCACGCGCCACAGTCTTCGGATCGACGTCGAGGACGCGGCGCCCGCGGTAGTAGGCGACCAAGCGGTCGCCGTCCGTGACTTCGCCGACCGCGGAGTATTCCACGTCCCAGCGCCGCGCGATCGCTTCGAAGGCGGGGAAGTTCGCGGGCGCCACGACGGCCATCATGCGCTCCTGCGATTCGGACATAAGGATTTCCTCGGGCGTGAGCGTCGGGTCCCGCAGGAGCACCTTGTCCAGATCGACGCGCATGCCGCCGTCGCCGGCCGCCGCGAGTTCGGATGTCGCGCAGCTCAAGCCCGCCGCCCCGAAATCGCTGATCCCTTCCACCACGCCCGCTTGGAACAGCTCCAGACAGCATTCGATCAGGACTTTCTCCTGGAACGGGTCTCCCACCTGGACCGACGGTCGCTTCGACGGGCCGTCCGCCTCGAACGTCTCGCTCGCCAGCACGGACGCGCCGCCGATCCCATCGCCTCCAGTCCGCGCTCCGAACATCACGACCAGGTTGCCGACCCCGCTAGCGTTCGCCAGGTGAAGGTCTTGGTGCCGCAGCACGCCCACGCAGGCGGCGTTGACCAGCGGGTTCCCCTGGTAGGAAGAGTCGAAGACCGTCTCGCCGCCGATGTTCGGCAACCCCAGGCAGTTGCCGTAGCCGCCGATGCCGCCCACCACGCCGTGCACCACCCGCGCCGTGTCGGGGTGGTCGATCCGCCCGAACCGGAGTTGGTCCATGACCGCGACGGGCCGTGCGCCCATCGCCATGATGTCGCGCACGATGCCGCCCACGCCCGTCGCCGCTCCTTGGTAGGGCTCGACGAATGAGGGATGGTTGTGGGACTCGATCTTGAAGGTGACCGCCCAGCCCTGGCCGATGTCGACCACACCGGCGTTCTCGCCGATCCCGACTAGGAGACGGCGGCGCATCTCGGGTGTGGTCTTGGCTCCGAACTGCTCTTTGATGTGCTTCTTCGAGGACTTGTACGAGCAGTGCTCCGACCACATGACCGAGTACATGGCGAGCTCGGAGCTGGTTGGGCGGCGGCCCAAGATCTGCCTGATCCGGGAGAACTCGTCGGCTTTGAGACCGAGTTCGCGCCACGGCATCGGCGTCTCGGGTGTGGCTGCGGCGTGTTCGACTGTGTCGATCCCGACGCGGTCCGGCCCGGAGCTAGCCGCCGCCCGCGCGGCCGCGGCGGCCGCCTCGGCGGCGGTCGCGGCGGCGGTCGCGGCGGTGGTCGCGGCGGTGACGTGGTCTGAGCCGTCGGCGCGGCTTTCGTTGGATGGGGTCTGGTCCAATGCGGTCATCGACGTCCCTCGCTGAGGTGGGTGTGGGCTGCCACTAGCCTAACGGGACGCCGCGCGGCCGCTCGGTTCGGCGCTTGCGGACCCAACGGCCCGCGCGGGGGCGCGGGTGTTGTCCGCAATTGTCCAAAAGGACCGGATCTGGCTCGTTTTGGGCAATTGCGGACAAGCCGCGAGGGGC
>JAITLE010000142.1 GCA_031278075.1 Bifidobacteriaceae bacterium
GGGGAGCGGATCGACCCAGCGTCAGGCGCACGGCGCCCGCACGCGCCCGATGGCGGCTTCTCGCTGGTCGAGCTGCTGATTGTGATAATCATCATGGGCGTGTTGGCGGCGATCGCCATCCCGCTGTACATGAGCCAGCGCAGCCGCGCCGAGGACACCAGGACCAGGACCGACGTGGTGGCTGTGGGCAAGGAGTTGGCCGCCTATTGGGCGCAGGACGACGCGGCGCCGCCAACCATTGTGCAGGCTTCTGGCTTCCCCACCGCCAGCGACCGCTCCTGGCACCTGTTTGACGCTGGCGTGACCCCAACCACGGTCACCGCCGCCAACTTCGATGAGACTGTCATCGCGGCGGTGAACCCGAATGTCGCGCCGACCGGCACGCGGGGCACAGACTGGGACTTCAGCGGCACGTCCAAGACCGATTGGTGCTTCTGGGCCTACAACTCTGAAGGCAGGGACGGAGGGTTCTGGGTCACTGCCACCAGCCCGGTGCAAGGCACCGGCGGCAGCGCCCTCAACCAGTGCAATCCGTAGGATCCGGGGCGGCAATTACGCCGCGCGCGTGACGGGTGAACGTGAGCCCGGTCACGCTTAAAAGTAGTTCTACTAACCCATTTGGCGGCGCGAGGCGGCTTTAGGGCCGCCGCGCCAGCGGAAGTTGGGAGAGAAATTGCCCGGTCGGCGGAAATCAATGGGACACCGATAGGCGGGGTTTTCGTAGTTGTACTCCCCGATTTATCGCCGCTGGCGAACTCGAAAACTGCGCGTCGACGCCGAACGTTGACGGCAGCGCCGCGTCAGCGCAGTGGCGGCGGCTTCAAAGCCAGTGTTCAAAGCGCCAGGGCCAAGCCGCGTAGGGCCGCTGGTCCTTCGATATGAAGGAAGCCGGGCTTGCCCCGGCGGCGTTCCCAGCGGGTTATCAGCCTTTTATGCTGATAAACAAATGCGCCCCTAGGACCTTAGTCCCAAAAATCAGCGTTTTCCGTGGCTCGCTACGGCCGGCGGCGTCGCGTTTAGCCAGGTCAAAGCGTTGACGGGGCCCGGCAGCCGGCGCCGGCCGGGGCAGAATGGCGGCACTTGTCGGCCGACTTGACGCCGTCCTAATATCGAACCCAACACCGCTGGCGGCGAACCGGACGGGAATGCCGGGGAAGTCGCTGACGGGGGACAGATACTCGGGTATGGCTCAATGTGGATCACCCACCGGGCTAGCACGGGCAGGAACTCAAAACACGAACGGAAGGCAAGACAATGGCCAACTGGATTTGGCGGAGCAAGAAAGAAAACGACGAGGGCTTCTCGCTAGTCGAGTTGCTCATTGTGGTCATCATCATGGGCATCCTGGCGGCTATCGCCATCCCGCTGTTCCTCTCACAGCGGGCCAAAGCGGAGGACGCCAAGTCTTTGGCGGATGTCGAGACGATGGGCAAGGAAATCTCGACCTGGTATGTGGATCACACCGCCGCGCCGGTGATCGTAATCACGGGTACCGCCCCGGACCGTGTGTGGCGCCTAAAAGAAAAGGCTACCGATGCGGATAGCAACGACAACCTGGTTGGTCCGGTCGGCAAGAACGTGGCCGCCGATGACTCAGGCGCGACCGACGCCACCTTGTGGGGGTTCAAAGGAACGGGCAAGACCGAATGGTGCTTCTGGGCAGCGAACAAGCACGGCAAAGTGAAGGGTTACTACATCACTGCGGTGACCACCATCAAGGAATCCTCGACCAAGCCGACCGCCTGCACATGATGTTTGGGCGGCCGTGAGCGGCCAGGCGAAAGCCTTTCCCTGAAGGACGCGAGGGTGGGCCGCCAGCGAAAGCTGGCGGCCCACCGGTGTTTGGTCAGGCAGCGGTTTAGGCAGTACCATCAATTGTGTTAGCAGACTGATTTCGGATTTGGTTTAGTTGGCTGACACGCAAACCCTTTATCGGCGCCACTCAGAAAGGGGTTGAATAAGGTGTCAATAGCCGTCGGCATCCGGGAGGCGAAGACGCCCGCCCGGCAGCTATGGCGGGAGCGCGGCTCGACTATGGTCGAAGTGATGATCTCGGTTGTGCTCTTGAGCGTGTTCAGTTTGGCGGCCATGCTGGTGGTCACCAGCGGCACGGCCACCAGCGCCGACAACCGGGCCCGGGTCACCGCCTCCGGACTGGCGCAGCGCGAGTTGGACTACGCCTCTGAGGTCATCACCTCCTCGCCAGACGGGGCCAAGCTCCTGCTGATCCCATCAACGGTCGTCAACGCTCATGTGCCGCCAGACATGGCGAACCCCGACATCACCTCTGACTATGGCTTTATTGTCGACGGACAGTTCTACCGGGTTGTCCGCGAGGCGGTGCCATATCCCATCGGCGTCAACTCACTGTGCACCAACCCCGGCGCCGCCGGCGGCAGTGGCGCCCTCCAGGCCTACGGCACGCTCGTGACGGTGACCGTGACTTGGGACGGGATGAGCACGGCCACCGGGCCGCACGTGGCTTCGAAGGTCTTCCCGCCGCAGCGAGGCGCCGCCACCGGTCTTGACCCCGGTCAGTCCGAGTTGGTTGTAGCCGTCGAAGGGCGCGACAAGGCCGGCCCGGCTGGTCCCGTTCAGGGCGTCAAAGTGCTGGTGACGGGGCCAAATGTGATCACGCCGGAGCAGTCCACCAACATTGGCGGCTGCGCCGTCTTCCTGGTCAAGCCAGACACGGCTGGCTCGGACTACACCGTTGAGTTGAGGGGATATCAGGGCGGCAGCGCGTACGTCTGGAAGGACAATCAGGTCAGCCCGGTGGAAAAGGCGACGGTCTTGCCTGATGAGAGTGTGCAGTTCGTGTTCAACGACTACAGCCGGGCCGCCCGCCTCACCCTGATCATGTCTGGCGCACCCGAAGGGCTGATCATTGACGCCGTACCGCTCGACCCGGCCGGCGTCACCAAGAGCGCGTTTGTCGCGGGCGGACAGGCTCAGTTCACGGGCTTGGCCCCGGGCGAGTACAACATCGTTGTTGGGCTCACGCTCAAAGCCACGATCACGTTGAGCCCGGGCGCTCACGTGGTGGAGCCGGTGACGTTGTGATGAAGCGACGCATCGGCCGGTGGCTGCGGACAAGGCGGCCTGCCAAAGACGACCGGGGCATGACCCTGGCCGAACTCGTCACGGTGATGGCGGTCGGATCGATCGTCCTGGGTCTGATCGGAACGGTGACCGTGGGGCTGATGCGCCACGACGCCAAGAACTTGATCCGCCAGAACCGCACCGATGGCATCCGGCAGATCAGCGTCTGGCTGGGCGACGCCTTGGCTTACGCGGCGCCGGAACCCCCGGCGGCTGATGGCACCACGTCATCGGCGGCTGTTTTTGAGATCGCCGAGCCCAACGAGATGAAGTTCTCGTCGGCGCTGCCGGTGGCTGGGGTGCCGGACGGCGGCCAGATCAGCCAAGTCCGGCTGGTCTTGGGCGAGCAGTGCTGGCCCGTTGGGACGCCGGACGATCCGGGGACCCTGCACCGGTGCGTCCAATCCCCCAAACAGGGCAGCGACGGCAAGTGGTCCATGTGCGCCTGGGGAGACTCCGCCTGCTCCCCAGACCTGTTCGACGACTTGGTGGTCGCCCGCGGCGTCGACACGACTAGCGATCTGTTCAGCTACTTTGTGCGTGACGCCGCCGGGAGCATTCTTCCTGGCCAGGGCACGGTCAGCGGCGGCGCGTTGGGGAGCATCGCCGCCGTCGAGATGCTGGTGACAGTGGTTGGGGAAGATGACGAAGACAAGATTCAGGCGACGGTCTTCAAACGGTTCACGATCCGGGAGTGGGAGAGGATGTAAATGCGCGACTATCTCAAGCGGAACCGGCGCCGGGCCCATGACGCCGGCATCACCATGGTGGCGGTGCTGGCGGCCTTCACCGTCCTGATTGTGGTGGTGCTGGGATCGCTGGCCTACCTCAGCGCCTCGACCAAATACTCGCGTTACGAACAGGACAACGACCTGGCCCTGGCGGCGGCCCAATCCGGGCTGAACGACCTTCTCAGCCGCTTGCGCTCGAACTCTGAGTATTTGACCAGCACCGAAGTGATCAACACCAAAGATGAGATCACCGGCTACTGCAAGAACCCGGCCGCCGGCGGCCCGGCTTCGGAAGGCGACATTTACAGCGCCGACTGCGGCTGGGCGTCGAATATGGAAGCCCGCACCCTGGAATACGGCTCGGCCAACGGCGGCAAGTACCAGGCTTTTCACTACGTGGTGGAAGACTACGATCCCATCCCAATGACGGCGGTCGTGGTGTCGACCGGCTTCTCCGGCACGACAGTCCGTTCCATCAGGGCGCGCATCTCGCAGGAGGGCACGCCGATGTACCTCTACATGTCTGACTATGAGGTGGTAGACCCGACTGACTACACCACCTATCCGCCGGATAATGGCGACACATCGTTGGCCTGCGGCTTCGGTTTCCCCTCTGAGGCGACCAGGAACGAACTCGGCTACCGCTGGGAAATCAACGCTAACAAGAAGCCGGAGCGCTTCTGGGTCGACAGGTCCGGTTTTATGCAGACTTGCGGCGAGCCCAGCTTCGAGTCTTGGGATGTCTTGGACGGGCCGGTCCATTCCAATGACACCATCACGTCGCGGGGGGCGCAGTTCATAGGCGGTTTCTCGACCGGCGATCCGAATTGCAATCCCGATCCTCTTGACGACAACACTTGGGATCAATGCGTCAATGGGTCGGTTTCCAATTGGAATGGCCTGGTGCCGGAGGGTGGTGTGACAAAACCGATACCCCAGGTGCCGAGCAAAGACGATCCGGACGTCAAAGCCGAGGTCAACAGCGCGGGCTGCGAGTACGTCGGTCCAACCCGGATCATTTTCAAGGAAACCGTTATGCAGGTCTGGTCCCAGGACAGCAATAAACCGGGTGATTGCGGTTCGGCGAGCGAGCTGAAAAGCAGCGACGGCAAGGAAGTCAATATTCCGTTCGGCAGCCTCATAGCCGTCCGTAACTTGGAAGACTCAGACAAGGCCAAGCGGGTCACGTCGGGCTCGCTCGGCGACCTACCGTTGGGGCAATACAAACCTGAGTATGATTCGAAGCCGACTGCTGCGTCCATCCAATACGAAATTGAGGTGGCGATGGACGAAGACCGCACGAACAAGCTGGACGCCAGCGGCAACCTCTGGATCGAGGGCGTGGCCACCGGCACTGTGACTGTCTACGCCGACGCCTCGATCATCATCACCGGAGACCTCCTGACGGACCGGGACAGCAGCGACATGGACGAGGAGAACCTGCTCGGTCTCATGGCAGGGGGGTCGGTCGAGTTGTACCACCCGATCGTGCGGACCTACAAGTCGGTCGTCAACCCCGCTGGCGGGTTCATGTGGTCCATAGGGCTTGCGCCACAGCTTTCCGCTGACTGGAAGCACACCGAATACCAGGACCCGCCGAACTACGACGTCTTGAGGATCGAAGCGGCCATGGTCGCCGGCAGCGGCAGTTTCCTGTTGCAGAACTGGAAGTCTGGCGATCCCTTGGGCGAACTCCAGGTCTTCGGGTCGATCGCCCAGAACTTCCGCGGCGTGGTGGCCCAGAAGGATGACACCACGTCGGCGATCTTGCACGGCTACAAAAAGAAGTACACCTACAACACCAGCCTGATCAAGAAGCAGCCGCTGCTGTTCGCGCCCATCGGCAACGGCGGCTGGTCGATCCTCTGGCAGGAGAAGGTCGACCCCTCGGAAGCGGTCAAGGAGGCGGCCAAGAACCCATGACGCCGGAACTGCTTGACGCCATCGCCCTGGGCACCGCCGCCGGGCTGCTGGGGCTTGTCACCGGCTCCTTCCTGACGGTGGTCATCACCAGGGTGCCGGAGAGAGCGAGCCTGTGGCCGCGCTCCGCCTGTCCCAGCTGCGGCGGGCGGGTGGCGGCCAAGGACAACATCCCGGTGGTGTCATGGTTGGTTCTGCGGGGGCGCTGCCGCTCCTGCGCGGCGCCCATCTCGCCGCTTTATCCCGTTGTCGAGGCGACCACGGCGGTCCTGTTTGTGCTGGTGGCGCTGTTTGTGCGGCCGTTGGCGGTGGTCCCGGCCTATCTTTACGCCGCAGCTGTGGCGGTGGCGCTGACGGCGATCGACGCTCGGATCGGGCGCCTGCCCGATGCCCTGGTCAAGCCCTCGTACCCGGTCTTGGTGGCGCTGCTGGCCCTTGGCAGTTGGATCAGCGGCGACTGGTCGGCCTTGGCCCGGGCTGGGATTGGCGGGTTGGGGTTGTTCTTGGCCTACGGCCTGGTGCACATGCTGGTGCCGCGCGGCATGGCCAGGGGCGACGTCAAGTTGGCCGGGTTGATTGGCCTGGCGTTGGCCTACCAGGGTTGGGGGCCGTTCGCGGTCGGCGCTCTGGGCGCCTTCCTCCTGGGTTCGCTTTGGGGCGTCGGTGTCATGATCAAGCGCCAGAGCGGACGCAGGACCGCCATCCCGTTTGGCCCGTGGATGTGCGCGGGAGCGGTGTTGGGGTGCGCGGTCGGCGGACAGCTGTGGGAGCTGTATCGTCAGTTGATACAGGTTTGACGGTCAACGAAGCTCGAGAGATTCAGAAAGGCGAGGCGATGGCGAAAAGCCAAGTGGTCGGGTTGGACATCGGTGACACCCAGTTACGGGCGGCCGAGGTTTCCCTGGACACCACCAACCCGTTGGGGTCGGCGGTCATCCAGCGTTACGCCGAGGTCGATTTGCCGCCCGATGCCGTCCGCGACGGCGAGGTCATCCGCGGCGGTGAGGTGGCCAACACGCTCAAGAGCTTGTGGAGCCGGCACCATTTCGCCAAGGACGTGATCATCGGTCTAGGCGGTCAGCGGGTGGTGGTGCGGGACGCCACCTTGCCGACGGCGCCGCTGGACGCTCTCCGCCAGGCCCTGCCTTTCACAGTTCAAGACCTGATCATGGTGCCCGTGGATCAGTGCCAACTCGACTTCTATCCGCTGTCCGAGGCTGACGGCCAGGTCAACGGCCTGTTGGTGGCGGCGCCGAACGAGGTCATTGAGCATAACGTCGATGCCGTCCTGAGCGCCGGCCTGAAGCCGGTGCGCGTCGACCTGGCCGGTTTCGGCCTGACGCGGGCGCTGGCCAGAGGCCAATTCGGGGGCGGGGTGGTCGGCTTGGTCGACGTCGGCGCCGACATGTCGACGGTGGTGGTGGCCCACGCCGGGCAGCCCGTCATAATGCGCATTTTGCCGACCGGTGGCAGACTGATTACCGACCAACTCGCGCGGACGCTGGGTGTCCCAGAACCGCACGCCGAACGACTGAAGATTGAAGTGGCGCTGATGAACCCAGGCGAAGGCAACGAGCAGGCCCACGCCGCCTTCGGCGTGATCGCGGAGAAATGCCAGGCGTTGGTCGAACAAATCGCCCGGACCTTCTCTTTCTACAGCCAAGCCTCGGGCCAGTCGGTTGAACATGTGGTCATCTCCGGACGCGGCGGCATGTTGAACGGGCTCGGCCAGTACATCTCGACGGCGCTGAGACTGCCGGCCTCGTTCTCGGTCTTGGACTCGAACTTCCGGCTGCAGAACTCGGCGGCGGCCATGACGCCAGAACGCCGGATGTCCTTGCCGATCGCGGTGGGGCTGGCGATGGGAGCGGCGGCATGAGCAAGAAGAACCAAGCTGCGGCAGGAGGCTTCGGCACGGCCAGCGCGCTGGCCGGGCGGCCGGCGGTGCCCTCGGTCAACCTGATCCCGCCGTATGTGGCCAAGCGCCAGGCTGGCCGGGCCACCCAGATCAAGGCCGTGGCCGTGCTGGTGCTGGTGGTCTTGGCGCTGGCCGGCGGCTATGTGGGCATCAGCCTGTGGAGTGGAGCGGCCGAGGACAGGCTGGCGGCGGCCGAGGCGGAAGCGACCCGGCTGGCTGAACGCCGCAAGCAATACGCGGAGGTCATCCAAGTCAGCGAGGAATTGGAGATGACCAAGAACGCGCTGGCCGCAGCCGTCTCCTACGAGATTCGTTGGCCCGACTTGATCGCCGCCATGTTCGACAACCGGCCGCCAGACTCGCGTTTGGCCGGTTTCACTTTGGCTGGCATGTCTGCTGGCGAGGCCATGGCTTCGTCTGACAACGTGCTGGCGCCGGCCCGGATCGGCATGGTCACATTGGTGATCGAGACGCCGTCGCTGCCGGCCACTTCGGCCTGGCTGCGGAGCTTCAACTCCATCCCCGGTGTTGAGGACGGCTCCTATTTCTCGGCCGTCAAGCAAGATGGCGTCAGGGGCGAAATCTGGGTGGTCAACTGCACCGCCCAGGTCAATCTGGTCGGTTTGGTTGGCGGCGCGGTCTTCCCGGAGGACTTCCAGGAGTGGCTGGTCGCCTCCCGAGCCGGCGGCGAACAGCCGGCCGAGGGGAGCGCCGAGTGATGGGCAACCAACGTTCAACCATTGTCGTGGCGCTGGTGGCGTTGCTAGCGCTAGCACTCGGCATCGGCTGTTATTTCCTGGTCTACGTCCCGGTCCTGGATGAGCGGAGCGCGGCCCTCGCCGCCGCCGAGGAGGCGGAGAACGCCAACCTGGCGGCCGAGCAAGAGCTGGCGGAGTTGGCCAAGGAGAGCGAACAACTCGAGCAGATGAAGGTCGAGTTGGAGGCGGCGCGGGATCAATTCCCCACCAGCCTGGAACTGGCCGATTTCACTGAGTATCTCTGGCAACTAGCCGAGGAGTCGAAGGCCGATGTCTTGAGCGTGCACCGGCAATCACCCGTCAAGCTGACGGTGGCCCAGCCGCTTCCCGAAGGCCCGGGAGGCCAGGCGGCGCCAACGGTGCCGCAGCCGCCGGATCGTTTCTACCAATACCTGTTCACTATTAAGATCAAGGGCGTGTTCACGCAGACCCAGGCCTTCCTGGATTTGCTGCAGCGGGATGGCGCCCGGATGTTCTTGGTCACGGGCGTGCAGATGACGCCCGGTTCTTCGGAGATCCAGCCCGATGCGACCACCGTGGCCGAATACACTATTCAGGGCTACACCTACGCCCTGGTGCCAGAGAATCAAATCCCCGCCACGTCGGCAGAAGGCGGGGGAGGTAATTAGGGAGGGCAATGATGGCCAGTAGCGGGACTCGCGGCCACAGCCGGGCCGTTCGAGCGCAGAGAATATGGACCCTGATCGCGGCGACGGCCGCGGCCAGCGCCGTGGTGGTGGTGCCGATGATCGCGCCGAACACGGTGGCGCAGGCTGCCTCGACGGCGGCCGCGCCCGAGGCTCAGCTGGACGTGGCCCCGGCCGTGCTGGAGAAGTCTGGCCTGATCGGCCCGTCCGAGCGCAAAGACCGCCGCTCCCG
>JAITLE010000166.1 GCA_031278075.1 Bifidobacteriaceae bacterium
GGCCGCGCCGGGCTTCGCGCTCGGACCGGGACTCGGCCTCGTCTGGCACCGGGCGCCGCCGCCCGACCAACCAGCCCTCGGGCCGAGCCACGCGCGACACGACCGCCACGACATCGGGCGCCGCCGGCTCGGGACCGCCCGCACCAGCCCACGGCACTGGACCTGGCGCCCGGGACCGCCCGCGCGGCGGGCCGGCGGGCCGTCGCCCGGCGCGTCCGCCGCCTGCGGCGCCACGGCCGCGCCGGGCTTCGCGCTCGGACCGGGACTCGGCCTCGTCTGGCACCGGGCGCCGCCGCCCGACCAACCAGCCCTCGGACCGAGCCACGCGCGACACGACCGCCACGACATCGGGCACCGCCAGGCCGGCGCCCGACCGGTTCGGATGACCGGGCGCCGGCGGCGGCCTATTGGGCGGGCGGCAACGGCAAGATGGGCGGCGGGTTCCAAGACGCCGGACGCGCCGGGCGGGCACGGTGGTGCCCGCACTTCGGGTGCTCCTTCAGTTCGGACCACTCCAGTTCGTATCCGGGCAACGCGATCGTCGCCACACGTCCCACCGTGCGCGGACGCCCGCCGGCCAACGCCTCGAACACCTCGGCCGCCGCCAACGCCGACGCCGACTGCGCCAAAGTCGGGTCCTCGCCGCGCTTGGCCACCCCTGAATGCACGAACCGCTGAGTCGCCATACCGGGCCAACAGGGGTCTTCTTCGGCCGCCCACAACCGCTGGCAGCGCAAACAGGGCCCCACGCCCGCGCCGACCCACGGCCCGCAGGAGATGCCCAGTTCCCCCACCACCACCGGCAGATGCCCAACTCGGTGCGACAACAAGAATCCCGACCGAGTCGGGTCGCAGACCTCGTCGCCGATCAGCACCGCGGCGTCGGGCCGGGCCGGGCGGCCCCGCATCCGCACATCGCAGCCGACGCCTCGTTCCCGGATCACTTCCGCCAGCGCCTCCCCGCGGGGACGTCCAACCGACTCCGGCCCGTAAACCAGCCCTCGGTCGCGTGCCCGCACGGCCCGTTGGTCATGTAACTGCAGCACGCCCACGCCGCCGACCGCCAACGCCAACGCCACCAGAGCCCCGGTGCGTCCCAATCCGTACACGCTGACCCGCTGGTTCGCCCGGCGCGCCAACACGGACCAGCCGTCGTCGCCCAACAATCCCCTGGTCTCAGCTTCCGGGGCCAACAACTCCCGGCTCGCCGGCGTCACACCGAGTTCGGCCGACCGCGACCGGCTCGGCGGCGCCAGGAGCCCGGCGGCCCCCAGCTCCCGGACCAATTGGTCCAACCGTTCGCGCTGGCCGCCCAACGCCACCAGCCGGCGGCGCAACTCCGCCGGCGACCGCTCCGACTCCAGCAACCTCAGCACCTCGAACTCGCGTGGGTGCTCTATCCGAAATCGCTGCGCGACCTTCGGGTCGCCGCCCACCTGCACCTCACACCCAGACCGCCACAGAACTCGTAGTCCCGCCTTCAACCTCATGCCTGCCTCCTTGGCTAGTTTCCTTATCTGAAACTCCGGAACGCGGCCGGTCCGCCACGCCGCGTCCCGCAGGCCACCACTCTGCCAAATACCAGGGTCCTAGCGGAAGACCCTCCCAATTTGCCCTTAAGGAAATCCCCTAAGCGCGCATATCCGCCCTTGTCAGCGCCATATTTAGATCCGATTTTGTCGATTTCGCGCAATTTTCTTCGGCCCGGAGCGCGCGCGATTTCCTCAGTCACTTGTTCGCCACACAGCGATGTCACTCGCGGCGTCTTAAGACCGCACCAGAAAGGGCCATCAAACTCGCGTGGACAAAAAAACTTTTGCCGGAGTGTCCATTTGATTTATCTGCCCTTTCGTGCTACGCACCCCCGCGTCCGCGCTGTGGCCGGCGCGGGATCGCGTCGAGCCACTCACATCACCCTCCCTCGGCAGCCGCCGCCCTCACCCCAAGAACGAACCGTCCGGGCAGGTCAGGCCCTCCCGCCAGGCTTCGCGCCCGACCGAAAGGCCACCCCGGAACAAGCGGTCCGGCGCCACGTTCCGGCGGACCCGCAAGGGCCAACACCCCGGAACACGCGCCAGCCGCCGTGTTCCGCCTCGCCCGGCCCACGACCACCCCGAGACGCGCAACTCGCCGCCAGGCGGCGCGTTCCGGCGGACCCTCCAGCCTCAGGCCACCCCTGGACCCGGCCCCTGGCGCCGCCGCCGGGTTCCGCCTCGCCCGGCCCGCGACCACCCCGAGACGCGCCACTCGCCGCTCAGTGCCCCGCCGCAGCGCGCCCGCTAGCCAGAGCCGGGGTCAGAACACCGAACCCGGCGGTAGCCCCCGCCCTTCCACTCCGCTCGCGAGTCGCAGCAACCAGGAACCCTGGACCACCAGCCGCCTTCCGTCGCACCCGACCGGCCTCCACCCGGTAATCGGAATCCGCCGCCTCCCACCGAAATCGCACTGGCTTACGCCCTACCACCCGGCCTGCCTCGAAAAGCCATCAATTCCCGTGGAAAGTTCGTCGACAACGACACTTCCGGGGCCGAAGTCAGCCGAGACCAACAATTACCAGGAGTGCCCTATGCGTTGTCGCAGGTCACGCCGTCGGAACTGTTTTCAGGGCCACAAAAATCGTCGGCGTCGACACGTTTCGGCACCGGAAACGTCAGTCACGATAAACTTGTCGCGACAATTGTCGGTGTCGATGCACTCATCGAGGCAACTGTTCGCCCTTCGGTACCCTCAGGCGCGGTTCCGGCCCTGGGATGCGAGCAATTTCAATATGTTGATCCGCTGCCGGATCAGGAGGTGAAAATCGCTCGTTTTCGGGCCGACTGTTCCGGCGCACCACTCATCAACACCGCTCCCCCGCCCCCAAGCGCATCGAGAACGACAATTCCCTTGGTCGAACGCATCGACACCGACAATTCTTGTGGCCGAACGCATCGAGACCGACAATTCTTGTGGCTTTTTGCATCGACACCGACAATTTCCAGGAGGGCTTTTCGCGTTGTCGCAGGTCAGGCGGTCGCGACCGTTTTCAAGACCACAACAATTGTCGGTCTCGATTCAAAATGCTGATCCGCTGGTGGATCAGGAAGTAAAGATTGCTCGCTCTTCGGGCCGCAGAGGGCCGTTGACGCCCAAAGTGCGAGTAATACGCACATCTCGATCCACTAGCGGATCAAGATGTTCAGATTAGTCGCATTCCAGGGCCAGAACGAGCCCTCCGGGGGCCGAAAAGCGAGTAATACGGGCTCCCACCCCGCCTCTGGCTGCCGGGGCGTGCCGCAGATCTGATGCGGGCTACGATGCGGGTGTGCGCACCACTGTTGATCTGCCACCGGCGCTCCATGAGCAGGTCCGCCGATACGCCGCGAACCACCGGCAATCCATTTCGGCCACCGTGGCCGCCCTCACCGCGCGCGGCCTCGGCGACGCCGACCGGGACCTTGACCTGGAAATCAATCCCGCATCGGGATTCCCGGCTGTCGACCTCGGGCGCGCCTTCACCCAAGCGGAGGTCCAAGAATGGCTGGACGAGGAACCGTGACCGCGCATCTCCTGGACTCGAGCGTTCTGATCGCCCTCGTGGTCAAGCGCCATGAGCATTGAGACCGGGTCAACCGTTGGGCAAGCGCAATCACCAACTTCGCGGTCTGCCCGGTGGTCGAGGGGGCGCTGATCCGATTCTTGGTGCGATCCGGCCTGACCGGGAAGCGGGCCAAGGCAGTCCTCGGCTTGGTCGCGCGGCGTCCCGGTCGCCGGTTCTGGGCGGATGACACCAGTTATCGCGAAGCCGACATCGACAGCGTGCTGGGGCGCCGTCAGGTGACCGACGCCTACCTGGCGTCGCTGGCCCGGCGACGCGGCCAAGCGCGTCTGGCGACGTTGAACGGGGGCCTGGCTCAGAACCACCCCGATGTGGCTTTGCTGATTCCTTGAGAGACCCGGTCGAATTGTTGCTGTTGCGGGGTTAGTTTCATACAGGTGTTGGTGTAGTATTGTCCTATGCGGCCAACCCCGGTACTAGCCCAAAGCGAACATTGTTCGAGTTCACTTCCGGCCGCCGGCCCGGCCGGGCCTATCCCAGCCGAAGCCGGCCGCGCCGTCGCCAAAGACGCCGCCCGGCGCGCGGTCTTCGCCGACCCCGCCACTGCATATTCCGGTGGCTCAGCCACCGCCAAACCACCATCACCACAGCCCTTGGGTTCACGCGCACACCACCCCCGCACCACCCCGAATAGCGGCCAGCGGGCACTCGCGCTGGCGGCCCCGGTGCCGAACGTCGCAGCGACGTTGGCGCCGAGGCCGCCTGCGGATGGCCGTACCCGGATGGCTAGGCGTTGGCCAGGTCCTCCCCGACCAGATAGCCGAACGTCATCGCCGTGCCGTGGCTGTTGCCGTTCATGACCACGGGATAGTCCACGGCATAACGGCCGCCGGAGGCGTTG
>JAITLE010000205.1 GCA_031278075.1 Bifidobacteriaceae bacterium
ATCCTGGCGGCCGTTTGGATCGTCTCGGCGAACCGCTCGGGGGACGCCCCGGGCACAGCGCCGTCGGGAGCGTCAGGATCCACCGCCACAGGGGCGACAGACCCGTCTCAAACCGACCCCGCCCAGAGCGATCCAGCCCAGAGCGATCCCGCGTCCGGCGGGTCGACGGCATCGGACACCGGCAACTCCTCCCAGACTGAAGAGGAGCTGGTGGCCGTGGAGAGCTTCATCATGTGCCTCGCGGGCGTCGGCGTGCCCGTGGCCGAGATCTTCCCGAACGGTGTGGCGACACCCATCTGGGAGGCCGAGCAATTCGTGGTCTTCCGGGACAGCTCAGGGGCGGTGGCGACCTACACCGCGCCCGGCGTGGAACCCCTGACCGAGGCGTCCACGCAGTTCTATCTGAGCGGCGGCGAGGAGCAGGACTTTGGGGAGCCCGTCCTGGTGATAGACGACTTCGACTACTCGATCCCGTTCAGAGACTGTTTAGCGCAGGCGCCCTACGACGGCTCGATCCAAATGCCCCAAGATGGCGGGAACGCGTCGTGAGAACACCGCCCGCCGCGGCGCCGCGGCAATCCGGGACTTGAACGCGAAATGGAGCCGGTGATCTGGGCGGATCTCGCGCGCGAGTCAGGCACACGAGGCGTCGGGAGCACTGAGTTCAGACGCGGCTGGGTCGCCGCTCTGACCGACCTGCCCCACGACATAGCGGACGGCTGGCCCACGCACTCAGCGGGAGCCCTGCGGCTTCGGGTGCATCCGGCGCTGCCTTGCGCGATCGGCCGGGGGGGGGGGCCTACAACCCCGTGAGGTGTTCCTGATCGGCCATCCCCTCGACCTGGACCATCCCGAACGCGGCCCCGACCGGATCGCGGCGCAGCTCGCCGCGGCGGACAGCGTCGACGCGTTGATCCGCGAGGCCGCCTACCTGGGCGGCCGGTGGGTTGTGCTGGCATGGGACGGCGCGCAGCTGGTCGCGGTTCCGGACTGCGCCGCGACGATGCCCGCCTACTGGTCGAAGAGACCCTTCGTGCTGGCGTCGCATCTGCACCTGGTGGCCGAGCTGGCGCAGTTGGAACGCGACGAAGGCTCCATGAACCTGATGGCCCGCGCCCGCAGCTTGGGCGCCCGCGGCACGCTCCACTGGCCTGGCATCAAGACGCCGTTCCTGGGCGTGGCGCCACTGCTGCCGAACCACCACCTGACCTGGGACGGCCAGGAGGGGCGCCATGTGCGCTTCTACCCCTTCGACGACACCACGCTGGAACGCGATGTCGACCGCGCATACAAGCAGTTCCGCGAGTTGTTCGTGGCCCATGTGCAAGCGATTTGCCGCGCCGGCGAGCCCAACGCCATCGGGGTGTCGCTGACCGCCGGTGTGGATTCGCGGGCGAGTCTCGCCGCCGCGCTGAGTTGGCGCCCTACGAATCTGATCGCTTTCACATTCGTCCGTCAGACAGAGATGCCTCCGGGTTTGCTGGACGATCTGCTGGGCGCCAACGCTGTCGCGGTGGCAAACCGTGTGTTCCATCGGGTGGTGGTGCTGGATGACCGCACCGACACGGCTTTCAACGCAGCCTACAGACGGACTTTCCGCCACACCCCGCAATTCAGGGGGGTCGCGCAGTCATATTATTACCAGTTGCCCGACACGTTGATCGAACTCCAGTCCATGATCTCCGCCGCGGGCAGCGGCGCGTCTTACCGAAACCGGGGAGAGCCCTTGTCAAGCGCGCGGCTGGCACGCCTCTATTCCAACAGCGAATACGGGCGGACGGCCGAGGTCGGCGAGGCTTTGGCCGAATTCGCCGAATATGCGGACCTGACCGACGAGGCGCGACTTGGGCCGATCGACTACCACGACGCGTTCTATTGGGAGCATCGGCTGGGGCGCTGGGCCACCCTGCGTATGCAAGAGGTGGACCTAGCGCACCTGATGATGCTGCCCTACAACTCTCGGGGCGTCATCGAAGCTCTTCAGGGGCCGCCGCTCGAGGAGAGGGCCGGCAAGCAGGCCCAGAGGCGATTCATCGCGGAAAGCGGAATTTTGCGCCCCCCGGGATGGGCGGCGCCGGCCCGCTGCGGTTGACGTCCGCCTGGGAACCGCCAGTGCCCCAGGCGGACGTGGCCCCTTGACCTGGTGGAAAGCTGACCCTAAGCTTGATGTGAGCGCAAACATGCGCCGTGGGCGGTGCGGCCCCGGCGGCAGCGCGCACGGCGCGGAGCGACGACTGGCCGAAAGCGCCCTCTCCGCCTCCAACCGAAGCTTCGCGTGTTGACCGGTGTTTGGGTGCGGTTTTGGGGTGTCATCTGCCAGGGTGATGGGACCACCTGGTTGCCAGTAACTAGGGACCGTCTGGCGGGCTTGGACGGGCCGGTGGGGGCGGGCAGCTCCTCGTCGGCGAAGGTCAGCGGCTTCCACGCCTCCCGCAGCCGCCGCTCGACGATGGCGGCCAGCACGCCCACGCCCGCGAGGCACATGATGAAGCTCTCCACGGCCACCAGCTCCTCTTCAGTCTGGGAGGAGTTGCCGGCGCCCGATGCCGTCGACCCGCCGGACGCGGGATCGCTCTGGGCTGGATCGCTCTGCGCAGGGTCGGTTTGAGACGGGTCTGTCGCCCCTGTGGCGGTGGATCCTGACGCTCCCGACGGCGCTGTGCCCGGGGCGTCCCCCGAGCGGTTCGCCGAGACGATCCAAACGGCCGCCAGGAT
>JAITLE010000214.1 GCA_031278075.1 Bifidobacteriaceae bacterium
CAACGCTGCACCCTGACGCCCCTGTCGTTCAGCAGGCCAGCCATCTCGCCGGCGTGGGGCGTCAACACGATCCACGGCTCTAGCCGCTTCGGCCCCGCGGGCAGCAGCTGGAAGCCGCCGGCGTCCAGCACGGTCGGCACTCGTTCGGCGCTGGCCCACTCCAGGGCGCGGGCGATGCGTCCCAGCTGGTCGTCCGCTCCCGCGGCCACTCCCGGGCCGAGCGCCCACGCGTCGACCCGGCCGCCGCCGGGCACGACTTCCGGCCGGCGCGACAAGACCCGTTCCACCGCCCGGTCGGGACCCAGGTAGCGAACCATGCCGACGCCGGCGGCGACGGCCGCAGACGTGGTCAACACGGCGGCCCCCGGATAGGTCTCGGAGCCCGCGACCACGCCCAACACGCCGCGGGTGTACTTCTGATCGCCGCGCCGCGGCACCGGCCACAGTTCCAAAGCGTCCGCAGCTTCGAGACGCCGCGCGGTCGGATCGCCGCCCTCCCTCAGGAACGGAGTCAGGCCCAGGTCGATCAACTCGATGCGGCCGAACAGGCCCGACGCGGGCGGCAGCAACGCCGCGGGCTTGTACGCGCCGAAGGTCACGGTCACATCGGCGGGCAGCACTTGGGGCGCGGCGGCGCCATCATCCACGCCGACTCCGCTGGGGAGATCCACGGCGACCACGACCGGGCGGCCCGGACGCCGGTAACGTGGCGGCGCGGCGAGGCCCGCCTCGACGATCAGCGTGGTGACCAGCCCCGCGGCGTGACCCGAGAGCGGTCCCCGGGCGCCGATGCCGAGCAGCCCGTCGACTATCACGTCGCACTGGCTGGCGTGTTCGGCGACCACCTCGATGGGGCTGAATTCGCCCGGGCCGCTCTCCGCGATGGTCACAAGGCGTCCGCCCGCCCGCTCCAACGCGACCCGCCCGGCGCGGTGGACGCGGCTCTCTGTGGCCACGGCTGTGACCGCGACGCCGCGGCCGGCCAACCTGGCCCCCGCGAACAGCGCGTCCCCGCCGTTGTTCCCGGCGCCGACCAGGAGCGTGACCAACGCCCCGGCCGCGTGGCCGCGGCGTTTACGCAGCTCTCTAAGGACTGCGCCCGCCACGGCGAGGGCCGCCTTGGACATCAATTCGCCTTGCGGCAGGTTGGCCATGACGGCTTTCTCGGCTGCGTCGACCTGGGCCGCTGTGTAGCTTGAAATCATCGCTCCCAGCCTATGGGCAATCCGCGCCTAGAGCTTGCCCCGAAGCGGGGAAATCTGGCTGATGGCGTGGGAATCCGGGCGCGTCGGAGTTCACCGGGCTGGCTAGGCCACGTGGGTGAACCGGTCGGCATCGGCGGCTCCAATAGTCTTCTCCCCGTCTACTTCAACTGTTCGGTCGGTCTTCTATTCGACGGTGACCGACTTCGCGAGGTTGCGCGGCTGGTCGACGTCCAAACCCTTCGCGCCGGCGAGCGCGCACGCGAAGATCTGCAACGGCACCACGGCGACTAGAGGCGCCAACAGGGTGGGGGTCTGCGGCACCCAGAAGACACGTTCGGCGTGCTCGAGCACGGCGCGGTCGCCTCGTTCCGCGACGACCAACGTCAACGCGCCGCGGGCGCGCACCTCCTGGATGTTCGAGAGCACCTTGTCGTGGAGCACATCCCGGCCCCGGGGCGAGGGCACCACCACGAACACGGGTTGTCCATCTTCGATCAGGGCGATCGGGCCGTGCTTCAACTCGCCGGCGGCGAACCCCTCCGCGTGGATGTAGGCGAGTTCTTTGAGTTTGAGGGCGCCCTCCAACGCGACCGGGAAACCGACGTGGCGCCCCAGGAACAAGACCGACCGGGTGTCCTTCATGCGCTCGGCGAGGGCGCGGATCTCCCCTTCGGAGTTGATCACCTCCTGGATCTTGGCCGGCATCAGGTCCAACTCCTCGAGGACCCCGCGGATCTCGTCCGCGAACATCACGCCCCTGAGTTGCGCCAAGTACAAACCGAGCAGGTAGGTGGCGGTGATCTGGGCCAGGAAAGCCTTCGTGGACGCGACTGCGACCTCCGGCCCGGCGTGTGTGTAAAGCGCCGCGTCCGATTCCCGGGCGATCGTCGAGCCCATCGTGTTGACCACCGCGACCACCTTGGCGCCCTGTTCCCGCGCGTGCCGGATCGCTTGGATCGTGTCCATGGTCTCCCCGGACTGGGAAATCGCCACGACCAGGGTCTTGACCGTCACGATCGGGTCGCGGTAGCGGAACTCGTGGGCCAGCTCCACTTCGACTGGGATGCGACACCAATGCTCGATCGCATACTTCGCGACGTGCCCCGCATAGGCGGCGGTGCCGCATGCCACGACGATGATCTTGTCCACGGAGCGCAACAATGACTCCTCGATGCGCAGCTCGTCGAGCTGGAGGCGGCCTTGCGGCGTGGTCCGGCCGAGCAGCGTGTCCCGCACCGCGTCCGGTTGGTCGTGGATCTCTTTGTCCATGAACGTGGCGAACCCGCCTTTGACCGCCGCCGAAGCGTCCCAATCGACTGTGAATTCCCTGGTGGGGGCCGGATTCCCGGCGAAGTCCGTGACGCTGACGCTGGTCGGCGTGATGGTGACGACCTGGTCCTGCCCCAGCTCCAGCGCGCGGTTCGTGTGGGCGATGAACGCCGCCACGTCCGAGCCGAGGAAGTTCTCGCCCTGACCCAGGCCAACCACCAGCGGCGACGTCCGCCGGGCCCCCACCACCTCTTTCGGGTTGTCAGCGGCGACGGCCAGCAACGTGAACGCCCCCTCGAGGCGCCGGGCGACCGCCCGCATCGCGTCCGGGAGGTTCCCGAGGTCCCGATACGCCCGCGCCAGCAGGTGCGCCGCCACCTCGGTGTCGGTCTCGGAGGCGAACTCGACGCCCTCCGCCCGCAATTCCTGGCGCAGCGTCGCGTGGTTCTCCAGGATGCCGTTGTGCACCACCGCGACAGATTCGTCCTGGGACAGGTGGGGATGGGCGTTCCTGTCGGTGGGTCCGCCGTGTGTCGCCCAGCGTGTGTGCCCCACCGCGCACGATGCCGTCTGCAGCGGCCGCGCCGCGAGCTCGCCTTCCAGCGCGTCCAGCTTCCCGGCTTTCTTCGCGTGGGCGAGACCTGCCTCGCCCACCACCACCACTCCAGCTGAGTCGTATCCCCGGTATTGCAGGCGAGACAACGCCTCCATGACCACGGCTAGGGGCCGGTCAGAGGCCTCCGCGCCGACGTAGCCGATGATTCCACACATGGGTTTACCGTAACAGCGCCCGCCGACAGACCGCCCGCCCCGCTCCCGCCCGGCGCGACCCGCGACACCCGGGACTGCTGCCACCAGACCGCTGGCAACGCTCGGCGCCGCCGACCCGCGCCGACCCAAAACCCAGCAAACCCGCTGACCAGGCCAAACGGCGCGACGCGGGCGGACGGCATCGGGCGACGGGCTAGGCCCCGCCGGCGCGGACGGCTACTTCGCGTCCTTCGCCTTGCGGGACTCGAGCACCTGGTCGATCATGCCGTACTCCAACGCCTGCTGCGCGGTGAGGATCTTGTCACGTTCGATGTCGTCGCGGACCTGTTCCGGCGTGCGGTTCGAATGTGACGCGATCGTGTCCTCAAGCCACTGGCGGATGCGGAGGATCTCATTGGCCTGGATCTCGATGTCGCTGGCCTGCGCGTAACCACCCTCGAAGGCGGGCTGGTGGATCAGCACCCGCGCGTTGGGCAGCGCCAAACGCAACCCGGGCGCGCCGGCCGCGAGCACAACGGCGGCGGCGGACGCGGCCTGGCCCAAACACACTGTCTGGATGCGCGGCGTGATGTACTGCATAGTGTCGTAAATCGCGGTCAGCGCGGTGATCGAGCCGCCCGGCGAATTGATGTACATGGTGATGTCGCGATTCGGGTCCTGCGACTCCAAGACCAGGAGCTGCGCCATGATGTCGTCCGCGGAGGCGTCGTCGATCTGGACGCCCAAGAACACGATGCGATCCTCGAACAACTTGGCGTAAGGATCCTGGCGCTTGAAACCGTAGGGAGTGCGCTCCTCGAAAGACGGGAGCACGTAGCGGGACTGGGGCGCGGCGCGGCCGGTCGCGAAGGGCGTCAAGACGCCGTATGTCGAACGTGGGTCGATCTGGTTCATGGTTCGCTCCTCATGCCTTCTTCTTAGAGCCGGGACGCACCACGGCCTCGTGGGCGACCACCTTGTCGATGAAGCCGTATTCCAGCGCCTCTTGGGCGGTGAACCACCGATCCCGGTCCGAGTCGCGGTTGATCTGTTCGACGGTCTTGCCGGTCTGTTCCGCGATCAGCTCCGCGAGCTGCCGCTTCATGTGCAGGATCAGCTCGGCGTTGATCCTGATGTCGGTCGCGGTGCCGGCGATGCCGCCCGAGGGCTGATGCATCATCACCCGCGCGTGCGGGGTCGCGTAGCGTTTGCCTTTCGCCCCAGACGAAAGCAGGAACTGCCCCATCGAGGCGGCCATGCCCACCGCGACCGTGGCCACATCGGGTTGGACGTATTGCATCGTGTCGTAGATCGCCATACCGCCCGTGATCGACCCGCCGGGCGAGTTGATGTAAAGGTAGATGTCCCGCTCGGGCTCCTCGGCGGCGAGCAGCATCATCTGGGCGCAGATCGCGTTCGCGTTCTCGTCGCGGACCTCGGTCCCGAGCCAGATGATGCGCTCCCGCAACAGCCGGTTGAAAATCGAGTCGTTCAAACCCATTCCGGGGCCTTCGCCTCCGGCCAGCGTCGGCTGGGTCACATTCATACCAAGCTCCTGGATGCTCAAATACCGTTCCTTGTCCAGACAAGACCCTAACGCGCGCGCGCGGGTGGCGCGGCCACGGGCGGGCCTATTTCACTACAAGCGTCATAGCTTTCTCGTCCCGCGCCCATCGGCCGCCGCACGATGCCGTCCACCCGGTCCCGGAGCACGTCCCGTCCGCGCCGCGGGCGCCGCCAGCCCGCCAGGGTGCGGGTGACGCCGCTGGTGATTCCCTTGGGTCCCCAACTACTCGTCCTCCAGATCGGTCACATTGTCGGCGATCTCCTCGAGCGACTGCTGCTCGTCCAACAGCGGCACGATGTCGACCACGGCGCCATCGGCTTCCCGCACGCCGACCAGACGCAGCGCCGCCACCAGGGCCTGCGACCTGGCGACCTCCTGGTAGAAACTGTCCAGTTCGCCGCTGCTCCGCACAGCCTCCAGGTACGCGGCCGGGTCGATGCCGGAGCGCACCGCGATGTTGCCGATCAGGGTCAGCACATCTTGCGCTGTCGGCTTCACTCCGAAGCGGGCGACCAGCGCGTCCAGGATCAGCTCGGAACGCACCAGCTTGGCGGCGGCGTCCTGGGCCTGTTCGCGCGCCGCGTCGTCCAACCACTTCTCGACGTCCCTGCGCGACGGCTCGTCGCCGAGCTGTTCGCCGGCCTGGGCGGCGGCGGTTCGCGCGGCCTGCGCCTCGGCTGCGGCGACCTCGCGGCCCAGTGTCTTGGGCGGCAACGGGAACTCAACGGTCTCGACGAGCTGGTCGATCAGGCGGTCGCGCGCTTGGCTGACCTGTGAGCGGCGGCGCCGATCTTCGATTTGCCCGCGGATGTCCTCCCGCAGTTCGGCCACGGTGTCGTTGGACGAGGCCATTTCGGCGAAGGCGTCGTCTAGGGGCGGGAGTTCGCGTTCCTTGACGGCGGTCAGTCTCACCGTGATGAGCGCCTGCGAACCGCCGTGCTCACCCGCGACCAGCGCGGTCTCGAAGGTGGTGGTCTCGCCGGCGGACAGGCCGTCCAACGCCTCGTCTAGGCCGTCCATCAGACGGCCGCTGCCCACCTGGTAGGAGATGCCGCTGACCGAGTCGACCTCAACTGAGTCGATCTCGGCTGTGAGGTCGATCGTGGCGAAGTCGTCCTCTGCCGCGGGCCTGTCCACGGTCCTAAGGGAGGCGAACCGTCCCCTGAGCATGTCCAGCTCGGCGTCCACGGCCTCGTCGCTGGCGGCGCCAGGGTCCACGGTGACGGTTGTGGCGCTGATGTCCGGGATGTCGATCGGCGGCGCGATCTCCACCGTCACCGCGAATTCGAAGTCGGGTTCGGCCGCGGTCGGGTCCGCTTCTTTCGTCACGTCCAGTTCCACGGGGGCCAGCGGCCGCACGCTGTGCTCGCGTAGCGCCGCCGTGATCCAGCCGTCGATGCCCAGCTCGACCGCGTGCTGCACCAGGTTGGCCCGCCCCACCCGGCGGTCGATCAGCGGCCGCGGGATTTTCCCACGCCTGAACCCGGGCATCGTGAGTTCTTGGCCCACCTGCTGGTACACCTCTTCGAGAGCTGTCGCGAATTCGTCTGGCGTGATCTCGACGGCGAGTTTGACGGTGGTCGGATCGAGCGACTCGACAGAGCTCTTCACTGCAGTTCTTCTCCTGGGATGGTCCGAGAGGCGGCGCCCGCCACCCGCCGAGCGCCCTTGGGCCCGCTCAGTCTATCCGCCCACGCGGGCAGCGCACGGACTGACCGGATATCCACGTCCGCCCTGAGCTGCGCCCAAGGGCGGGGCGCGGAACTCTACACTTCTCGGCTCCGGCGGGAGAAGTGTAGGAATGGTGACGCCCGCCCGGATGGGGGTTCACTGGAGCGGAACCGTCGCAGGGCTCTGACCAGGGCAAACACCTCGCGACTGGGTTTCGGGTCTAGACGGGCGCCAGGGCGTGGGACGCGGAACTCTACACTTCTCGTCTCCGGCGGGAGAAGTGTAGGAATGGTCACGCCCGCCCGGATGGGGGTTCACTGGACCGGAACCACCGCAGGGCTCTGACCAGGGCAAACACTCCGCGACTGGGTTTCCGGTCTAGACGGGCGCCGTGGCGTGGGACGCGGAAGTCTACACTTCTCGTCTCTGGCGGGAGAAGTGTAGGAATCGTCACGCCCGCCCGGATCGGCGTCAACCGGGCTGGAACCAGCGCAGGGCTCTGACCAGGGCAAACACCTCGCGACTGGGTTTCGGGTCTAGACGGGCGCCGTGGCGCGGGACGCGGAACTCTACACTTCTCGTCTCTGGCGGGAGAAGTGTAGGAATGGTCACGCCCGCCCGGATCGGCGTCAACCGGGCTGGAACCAGCGTAAGCCTCTGACCTGCGGAAACACGTCCCGAGGGGTTTCACGGTCAACCCGCGGGCCGGGGCGTGGGACGCGGAACTCTACACTTC
>JAITLE010000062.1 GCA_031278075.1 Bifidobacteriaceae bacterium
GGCCACAAGGGCTGCGGCGCTGAAGACGCTGAGCAGCACCACGGCCGTGATCACCTCGACCAGCGTCGTGCCGCGATCGTCGCGGCCCTGCGCGCCGGGCGCCTTCGCCCGGCCGGTTCGGCAAAACCTTGGCATGCCGTGCCCCCAATCGAAATGTTTCGGAATTGAATTCTCGTGCGAACTCGTCCGCGGTCCGGGTCCGCCCGCCCGGTCACGCCGCAATGGTTTGTGGGCCGCCCGCTCCGGGCGGACGGCCCACAAACTTCCTTCTCTACCATTCGGGCCCGGCTGTTCTCACCGCGGGAGTCTCACCAGGCGAGGCGCCCGGGGCCAGCCTGGGCGTGAGGCGTCTATCAGGTCGTGGCGCCGCCGCCGCTGCCCGAGCAGGTCACGCCCTCTTGGATCACGTCATCCGCCCGCAGCGCGAAGCTCGTCTTCTTGCCCTCAGGGTTGGTGATGTCGACGCACCAGTTCTCGCGGGTTTGACCGGTGCCGGGCGTGACGTTGACGGCAGTGATGTTCTTCGACTTCGCCATTGTGCTCGTCTCCGCGGTCCCGCCGGCCGGGCTCGCGACCACCTTGTACTTGCCGGCGTCGATCGTTATCGCGATCGACGAGCCGGTGGGGCTGTCCGCCCAGAAGGTCGAGACCTCGTTGGCGAGGTTCCGGAGGTCGGACTTGGCCGCGGAGTCCTCGGCCTTGGCGCGCTGCTGCATGAAGAGCGGGATGGCGATCGCCGCCAGAATGCCCATGATGATGACCACAATCAGCAACTCGACTAGCGAGAAGCCCTGGTCCTTTTCTTCCTTGGTTCGCCAGATCCAGTTGTTCATTTCGTTGCCTTTCATTCTTGTTGGACGCCTGGGCCGTCCGGTTTCCCGGCGAAGCCCGCGAGGAACCTTCCTCGCCGCGAAAGCAACTGGAGGATTGATGCCGTGCGCAAGACTCTCGTGGGGGAGGCCTTCGGTCGGTTATCGGGACCGGCGTCGGGGTTCAATCACAGCCGCTCTACGCGGTGCTGACAACGATGTTAGAACGGCTCTTGTCAAACCGCCAAGCTCCGCGCAACACCGTTCGCCGCCGGCGAAGCGGACGCGGGCTAGGCCGCTGACCAGGGCAAACGCGGCGCCGCTGGCCGCCCGCGGCATCGGCCACGCTAAATCCTAGGACTAACGGCCTACGGATTTCGCCCTTAGCGCACCGTAAACGATTGGTAATACTGGGCCTTTGGGATAAAAACAGTGAAACTGCTCCCCAGGTCCAGCCGCAGGCGCCGGCGAGGCCGCACGGAGCACAGTTCCGGGATGGGCCAGAGCCCTTTCGCCGGGGCGCAGGAGGGACAGCGCGAGACGCGCCTTTGGTTGATATGGCGGGGTTGGACCAGGGTGGGCTCGCCGGGCCCCAGGGCGAACTCAGGGCTTCGTGGCGGTGCCGCCACTCGTGTCGCAGACGCCGCCCGCCTCCATCTCACCGGCGCCCGTCCAGGCATAGTTCTGGACCTTGCCCTGAAGGTTGGTCACACCCACGCACCAAGACTTCACCGACTCCATATGACTGGTCGGCTGAAGCTCGACGTTCCGCGAGCGCGGGGTCCCGGCGGTCTCAACCTCCGAGCCGTTCACGACTGTGATCTGGTAGGCGTTGCCGACCTGAGCCACCGTCACCGCCGTGGCGGCGGTCGCCTCGATCCAGATCCGGGACAACTCGCCACCGAGGTGACGCACATCCGCCTCGGCGGCGGCGTCCGCGGCATTGGCGCGCTGCTGGAAGAACAGTGGAATCGCGATGGCCGACAAGACGCCCATGATGATCACCACGATCAAGAGTTCGACCAGCGAGAAACCCTGCTCGCCGGGCGCCCCGCGCCGCCAAAGCCAGTTAGCCATTTCGTTCGCCTTCGCCTCGTCCGATAGTTGCCGGGTGTTTCCAGTCCATCCTCGCGCCCGCCATGGTCCCGAGCGCCACGAGTGGAACGTCCAATGCCAAGCCGAGCCGGCGCGATCCGTCTTGGGAGAGGCCCAGCAACTGGCCGAGCCGGTTTCGGCGTGGAGTTCGCGGCCGCACTGCGCGGCGCATATTCGATGTTAGAGCCCCGCGGGAGCGGCCGCCAAGTCCGGCGGGAGGGCGCCACTGGCGCGGCGATCACCGGCGCCGGGACGCTGACCTGGTCATTTGCCCCCGGCGCGGCGCCGGCGCGATAGGCGCGGCGACAAATCGGGACTAATGGCCCATCTTTCTGGGCTGGCGGCACATGTAAACGATCGGTAATCAGGGGCATATTGCGTAAAATGCCCGAAACAACGCCCCGTCTGCGGCCCGTGCGCGGACGGCGCCCCGGACCGCGCGGCCCAAGACCCGCTCCCACCTGGCCAAACGGGCCACCACGCGAGCCACGCCGGGGCGCCGCCAGGTCGCGTGGCAGACGGGGGCGGACGGCATCGGGCGCTGGGGGCTACTCGGCGCGGGAGGAAGCCGGCGCGGTGGCGACCGGGCGGCGCTGCGGCCAGACTAGAGGGCATGACCAGCACCGTGAAGCCCCACCAGAACGTGTTCCCCAAACCAACCAAGGCGAACAGCTCATTCGGCGAGGTGATGCGCGCGAGGGCCTCATGGGACGGACAACTGGCGAGCATGATCCGCGGCCTGGCGGGCGTGGTGGCGGTCTGCTGCCTGGTCATGTCGATCGTCAACGGGGCGCTGGGGCTCGGGCCGATGCCGGTCATCTTGAACCTGCTGATCCCCGTCGTGGTGCTGTTGTCGGTCCTCTACATCGAGGCGACCGACCGGTTCTTGGGGGCATATGTGGTGATAATCGTCGCGGTGTTCCTGGTGCTGCTCCCCCTCGGGTTCTTCACCAGCGGCGGCGGCGCGGGCACTGTGCCCTATTATTTCCTGACCGGAGTCGCGCTCACGTCGTTCATGCTCCAAGGCTGGTGGTTCGTGGTCGCGTTCACGGCCGAATTGGTGGTCTTCACCGCTTGCCTGACGGTCACGCTGTACCACCCCGAATACCTCCAGCCGGAACCGGACCACCAAGGTTTGGAGATCTCCCAGCCGATCGGGTTGGCGTGCGCGGCGGTCGTCATCGCGCTGTCGGTGCAGTTCGTTTACCACCACTATGTCCAGACCGCCGCGCAGCTAAACCAGTCAAACGCGGCGTTGCTGGATGCGGCGCACAACAAGGACGCCTTCTTGGCGCTGCTCGCCCACGAGTTGAAAACCCCGGTGGCGATCATGTCAAGCCACGCTCAAGAAGCCGCCCGGGTCCTCGGCGCGCTCGAATACCAGACGCCAGACGCGATTCGGGTGCGCGCCGACATGGCGACGATCCTCAGACAATCGGTCTCGCTGTCAGGGATGGTCACGCAGCTGCTTGACATCAATCGGATCAACGACGGCCGTCTCGTCTTCAAGATGGCCCGGGTCTCGCTAGCGCAGGTGGTCCAGGAGACCCTGGCTGAGTGCGGCCAGCTACTCGGCGACGACGGCAACCAGCTACGCTTGGCCAGCGGCGGAGCGCATCCCACCGTGATCGCGGACGCCGGCCGCATCAACCGTGTGCTGCTCAACCTGATCTCGAACGCCTCCCGCCACACCCACCATGGGAGCATCACTGTCACGCTCTCGAAAGATGGCGCCTTCGCCAGGGTCAGCGTGGCCGACACCGGCGAGGGCATGACCGCCGCCCAGATCGACCGGATCCTCACCACCGAGACGGTCGGTGGGCTCGGTTTGTACGACGGGACCATCGCTCAGACGTTGACCCGCGCCGGCCGGCGACTAGCCCCGGCGCACGATGCCGACCCGCCCAGCGAGTCCCCCAGCCACAGGCCGCACGGGGAGACCGAGGAGGACGCTGGGACACGGCTCAGCCTGCCTGTGGCATCGGGCTCGCGCCATGGCGGGTTGGGGCTCGGACTGCGGATAGTGCGCCACACCGTGGCCGCTCACGGCGGCGAGTTCGAGATCACCAGCGAACTCGGGCGAGGCACCACAGCCAGCTTCACCATCCCCTTGGCGCCGCAGGCGTCCCCGCCCTGGGAAAGCTGAGGACCTCCTGCCGCAGGCGGGACTGCGCGGTCGTAGAACCGCCGTAGCCGACTCGCGGCGCTGGGGGTGGTCAGTTGGTGAAGGTCAGGCGCTGGAAGGTGTACTGGTGGTCGTCGGTCAGGACCAGTTCGAAGGGCGGGTTGGGGCCTTGGCCCAGCTTGCGGCGCAGCTTTGAGATGTGGACTCGGACCGTGTTGGTGGGCAAACCGGACGTGTCATTCCAGACAGCCTCCAAGAGTTCGGCCTGAGTGAAGCCGCGGCCCGGGTTGGTCGCGAACAGCGCGAGCAGTTTCAGTTCGGTGGCGGTGAGCCGGAGTGAGCGGTTGTACATTGTGACCCCGCCGGTCAGCAAGTCGATGCGGAGCGGTGGCAGCTCGATCGGCGCTGGCGCGCCGACACCCGACCGGCGGAGCAAGCTTCTGATGCGAGCGCTCAGCACCTCGAGGTTGAAGGGCTTGGTGACATAGTCGTCGCCGCCCATCGCCAGGCCCTTGACAACCGAAGCGTCTTCGCCCAAAGCGGTGGCGAAGACGATCGGCGCCGAAGTGATCGCACGGATCTCCGTCGCCAAGTCGAAGCCGGAGCCATCTGGGAGGAGCACATCCAGCACCACCAGGCTCTGCGGGTGGCGCCGCAACACCTCACGAGCCTCGGCCGCGGTGCCCGCGACGGTGACCCTATAACCCTCGTCTTCGAGGTGACGGGCGACGACGCCCGCCAGCTCCGCTTCGTCCTCGACCACCAGTATCCGAGCGTGAGTGTCCCGGCCTTGGGCCGCTCTTGCCTCTAGCACAACTAAATC
Organism: Bifidobacteriaceae bacterium; assembly: GCA_031278075.1. Classification (GTDB taxonomy): domain Bacteria; phylum Actinomycetota; class Actinomycetes; order Actinomycetales; family WQXJ01; genus JAIRTF01. The sequence goes on from JAITLE010000062.1 coordinate 4,853, forward strand.
TTAACCGTCTGGCCAACGCGGCGCGGACGTTGGTCCCTAATCGAAGTTTTCCAGCGTTGGCGGGCGCTCCGGGCGGCCGCATAACGAATCGTGAACAGGTGCTGGGTGGGGGGACCCCGCCCCGGGCGGGGCTGGGCGGGGAGCGCTGCCCCGGGCGGGGCTGGGCGGAGCGGTCGGGGGTGGCGCCCTGGCTCGCGCGGGGCGGCGGGCAGAAGGACGGCCCCGGGACCACTCGGGTCCCGGGGCCGTCCAACGGTCGAGGCCGCGCCACAGCCGCTTTGGCTGCGGCGCGGTCGCTGGTCAGCTAGTCGCCGCGTCCTCCTCGCGGCGGCGCCGCTTGGCGGCCAGCAGGAGGAGCAGACCGGCCAGCAGCAGACCCAGACCGGCGCCCACTAGGCCGACCACGCCATCGGCGCCCGTGTACGGCAGCGCGCCAGGCTGCACGGGCGGGGGCGTCGGCGGCACGATATCCGGCGGCGCCGGCGAGCAATAGACCGTGAAGTCCACCGTGAACGCGCCGGACTGCGGGCCACGCAGAGTCAACGTGTGGACGTTGCGGGCCATATCCTCCGGAATCCGCCACGTGAAGGCCACCTGACCGTCAGCGTCCGCCTTGGTCCGGCCGACCAACGCCTCACCAGAGGTGACCGCGGTGATCGTCTCACCCGGCTGGAAGTTGACACCAGTGGCGCTTTGCACATCGGCGTAGCACACACGAGCCTTCGCTATGGCGATCTCCGGGACGCCGACTCGCCAAGGCTTGGCGATGGTGTTATGAGCCGGATCCTCCTCGATGATCGTCAACATGTCGCCTTCCTTCGCCGCCGGCTCCAGATCGCACTGCCATGTCCGGTCCGGCTGGACCACCGCGGTGCAAAGCACCTCGCCGGTCTCGTCCTTCACGGTGATAGTGTCGCCGACCTCGTCGCCGATGCCGGTGATCGTCTCTCCAGTGCTCGGCTCGGGCATCGGCGCCGCTGGCGGCGTCGAGTCGATCGAGATCGACCCGCCCTCAGACAGGTTCCCAGCCGGGTCCTTGATCTTGATCACGACGACGTCGCCGTCTTCCAGCGGCGGGTAGAACTCGCAGCTGAAGGCGCCATCGGGCTGCACCTCAGCGGTGCATAGCTGATCGCCGGTCGCCGGATCGGTGACAACCACAATCAGGCCGCCTTCGCCCGCGTCGCCGAGATCGTCATCGTCGACCCGGCCGGTGATCACGTCACCCTGCGACTCGTCGACGTGAGGAACCGCTGGGCTGGCGCCATCGGTCACAATCTCCACCGGCGGATCGGTGCTGTTCTCGGAGCTGTCCTCGATCACGACGATCAGGTCGGTGCCGTCAGGCTGGCGCGGGACGATCGGGCAATCGAACGTGCCGTCAGCGGCCACCGGGCAACGGGCGATCTCAACGCCGTCGTCATTCCTGACCACGACCTCCAACTGGTCGTTCAGCGCGTCCTCGAGGTCGGCATCGTCCACCCGGCCTGTGACGTGACCGCCATCCGACGGGTCGACAACAGGCCGACCCGGCGCCGTCGCGTCCAGGAACTCGATGTGCGCTTCCGCCGGAAGGCCGTTCGTGGTAGCCACGCCGTCAGCCCTGAACACCGCCACGCCGTTGACCCGGGCGGTGATGGCGTAACTGCCCTCGACGCCGCGGAACGTGACGATCGCCTTGCCGGCGTTGACCGAGACCACCAGCGCGCCGTAGTCGTTGATGGTCGTCGGCTCGGCCACCCAAGCCGGCCCCTCGACCAAGCCCACTGATGTGCCCTCGGGGACCCAGAACTCGACGACACATGGGACCTCGAGCGCGCCGGCCCAGCAAGACGCCAGGTTGCCGTACACGTCAAGAACAGTGGCGACAACCTTCTGGCCCACCGGGTCATCCGCGCGAACCGGATCCATCGGGCTGGTCAGCTCGCTTTGCACGTTCGAGGGGAGGCCGCCGACGAACAGCACGCTGCGCGTGTATTCGCTGCCGCCCGCCACCGTCGGTATGTCCGAACCGCCGAGCCGCGCGCCGATCGACATGAAGCCGGACCTGGTGGAGACCAACTCGGCCGTCACCTCGCCGTCGTTGTCACTCACATAAGTGCCAGACGGGCAAGTCCCGGTGGCCGGCGCGGGCGACTTGACTCTCACACCCTGCGGTAGCTGCAACGCCACGCACTCGCCGGACACGGGCTTGAGCGAAGCCCCTTCCTCCCCGTTCATGACGGTGACCGTCAGCGTGTACGAGGAGACGTCATCGGCCCGCACAATCGGCGAATCGATGTCTGTCTTCTCGACCGTGAACCACGAGGCCTGCGCCGAGCCGGAACCCGCGTCGAAGGTCACGGGCCCGCTGCCAGCGTCAATCGGGCCGAGCGCGCCGCCGTCGACGGTCCCCGTCACGGTGAAGGTCCCCTCGAAATCGGACACGATCGGGACGTAAGCCAGACCAGGCGTGTAGACGCCGTTGATCTTGCATTCGTCCGGCACGGGGTCCAGATCGTAATCGCAGGTGTCAACAGTGATCGTCTTGCCGGGCGCCGCGGCGCCGACGAACACCGGCGTGCCGTCAGCTCCCGGTTGGGTGGCGGGGAGCGTGAAGGTCACCGGCCGGCCGCCGATGCCGTTCCCGTACGTGTCGCGAACCACGACCAGCGCCCACGACTCGTCAAGGAGGTTGTTCAGAACTGGCGCCGTGTAGGTCTCGAACGTGAAGTTATCCGGATCGGGCCCGGTTGGCGCGAACCGTGCGCCCTTGAGGGCTTGCGGGTACGCAGGTGTCACTTCGGCGGCGCCGACCGGCAGCTCCGAACCGACGCCACCGGGCACCACGAAAGCTCGCACCCAGATCCAAGTGGCTTCGTTGTTCGGCGCGGCGATCTCGGCCGTGGCCACGCCGCCCGCATCCGCCACCTCGCTGATCACGTTGGGGAACGTGGCGGCGCTGCCGCCGACGGGGCCGTTGGCGTCACCTGTGGTCCATTGGAAGATCACCTGCGCCGAGCCGACAGCGTTGCCGTTGGCATCCTTGACATCGACCTGAGCGGTGTGCTTGTCCTGGCCGCCGACGTACTTCGTCTCGTCCTTGGTTGTGATCGTCAGCTCGGAGGTCGGCCCGTCGGGCGCATCCGAGCCGAAGGTCACCAACACACGCCCGTTGTCCCTCAGCACAGTGCCGTTCACCGACTTCACAATGGTGATCGGCTCGTCTGTCGGATCGCCCACGACGTCCGCGGTGATTGTGTAGGTGTTCGCTGTCAACGTGGACACCTTGATCTCGACCGCACCGTCCTCAATCGGGACCTCGACATCTGCGGGGCCGATGTGGGTGGCGCCGCCAAACGTCGCCGTGAGGCCTGTCGGAACGTGGAACACGACCGAACCGGAATCCAGCGGGTTCTGTTCCGAGTCACGCAGGGCGCCCGCGACGGTCACTTGAGTGCCGTCCGCGACACCGGCGCCGGGTTGAGTGAGCCAGGATTCGGTTGGGTCGAAGTCGTCCGGACTGAACCGCACCGTGAAACTAACCGGACTAATAGTCCGCCACTGCCCATCCACCAACACCTGAACAGTCCCCGAATAATCCCCAGCCG
>JAITLE010000136.1 GCA_031278075.1 Bifidobacteriaceae bacterium
GGGCTGGCGGTCAAGACGTGGACCGGGGCGTGGGTCGCGGAACTCTACACTTCTCGTCTCTGGCGGCAGAAGTGTAGGAATGGTGACGCCCGCTCGAATGGGGGTTCCGGGGGCCAGAACCAGCGTAAGCCCCTGACCTGCGGAGACGCGTTCTGAGCGGGTTGGTGGTCAAGGCGCGGGCCGGGGCGGGGGTCGCGGAACTCTACACTTCTCGTCTCTGGGGAGAGAAGTGTAGGAATCGTCACGCCCGCCCGTATCTGCGGCCCCGGGGCTTGAACCAGCGTAAGCCCCTGACCTGCGGAGACACGTCCCAAAGGGACTTCGGTCCAACACGCGCGCCGGGCCGCGGCGCGGCGCGGGGCCGGTCGGCATCGTCGACCGGACAGCGGGACGCTGCCGAGCCGCCAAACGAACCCACCGCGGCGACCCCGCCGGCTGGGCACGGTCAGTCGGCGTCGGAGAACAACACCCGGTAGGCGGGGTTCAGCGCGTATCCGCGTCCCCGCACGGTCGCGATGACGCCGGGCAGAGCTAGCTTCTCCCTGAGGTGGGCGACGTGGACATCGACGGTGCGGCTGGCGTCGCCTAGGTCGGCGCGGCCAGCGCCGGCGGCGAGCAACTGCTGTCGCGACACCGGGTCGCCTGGTCGCTCCGCGAGCGCGGCCAGCAGATGGAACTCGCGCGGGGTGAGCCGCCTGACAGCGCCGTCGACTCGGGCGGAATGATCGCGCCGACTGAGCTTGATCTCGGAGCGGGCGGGCAACGCCCTGAGCCGGGCCTGGAAGGCACGGGCCGCGGCGACTGACTCGCTGGTCAGCGGCGCCGGCTGAGCGAGTGAGAGGACGGCCGTGCGCGGCGCGACTTGAAATGTCCGCAGCCCGCCGCGCACGCCGGGGATCGAGATGAGCGGCCCCCTGTAAGGCGGCTTGCGGCGATAGGGGTGGCCGGCGGTTCCGGGATAGGTTGGCGCAAATACTGTCGCGGTCATGACTCGTTGGTCCTCTTTGGGCGGGCGCGACCCGCGCGGCGTGGCGCGGGGGGTCGCTAGGAGCGGTGGATGCGCTGGTCAGCGTGACGCAGCAGCGTCACGCTGGCACATACACATTCGGCGCCGAAGAACCGCGCCAACCGGCGCCGCGAAGAACGCTCGGAGAGTTGGCGTGGATTGAGTCACGGCGAGACTCTTACACGCTCCGCGCCCCGGGTCAAGTGCACGCCCACTCATCAGACAATTGTTAAGCGCCGTGAGCCGCCGCGACGCGGTGGTGGCAGCGTCCCGAATCACTCCGCCGCACAAGCCGCCTATGCTCGAAATCACAACCCGTTCAAACCGACCGAAAGCGACCCGTAGTGCCGCCCTGCAGCCGCTCCCAGGCCACCCGAGGACCGCTCCCCGCCAGTCGGCCGCCCACCCGCCGTCGCGGCGGCGCCCGGCCAAGCCGCCTGATGGCCAGGCGACGGCCGTGAGCGCGCGCGAGCGGTCCCGTGGGGCCATCGACGTGGACGGTTTACGCGTCGAGTTGCGCCGCAAGGCCGTGCGCGCGGCACGGTTGCACGTCGAGGCCAGCGGGCTCGTCTGGTTGTCGCTCCCGCTCCGCTTCCCCGAGGCCGAGGCGGTGGACTTGATCCGCCGCCGCCGCGTATGGCTGGATCTCCACCTCCGGCGGTTCGCTGAAGCCCGCCAGAGTGTCACGCTGTGGGGAGAACCACTGGACGATGCCGTCGCCGCAGCCGCGCTAGACCGTCTATACCGGGCGGAGATCGAGCAGCGCACCCGCGAGTTGGCTGCCGCCTGGGAGCCGGTCGTGGGGCGCAGCGCCCTCGGTTGGCGGTTCCGGTGGATGAGATCGCGGTGGGGCAGTTGCCGCTCGGCCACCCGCCAGATCACGATCAATGTGGCCCTCGCGGCGCATCCGCCGGAATACCTGGAGCAGGTGATCGTCCATGAGTTGGTGCACCTTTGGGTGGCCGCCCACAACGCTGAGTTCAACCGCCGGATGGACCAACTGCTGCCGCGCTGGCGCGCTATTCGCCGCGAGATGCGCCGAATCGCGCCGACGCGCCCCGGGGACGGCTCCGACCGGGTCGGCGCCGACCCGACCGGCGCCGACCGCCACACGGCGCGCTGACTGGCCGGCGTCCAGGGTGACGCGCCGCGTATCGTGGCAGATCCGCCATCGACTGTAGGCTAGATGATCGCTGCGCCAGTAGCTCAGTGGATAGAGCACCGCTCTCCTAAAGCGGGTGTCGGGAGTTCGACTCTCCCCTGGCGCACAACGATCCCCGAGTCTGGCGGAAACTGGTCCTGCCCTGCGGCGTCAAGCGCCGCCAAGACCAGCGACCGTGGACAGTTCTCAGCCAGCGCGATCGAAGAACCCATCTCTTGGCGGGAGGCCCGCCGCGCCTAGGGCTATTGCCCTTCTCGGTGTGTCGTGCGGCGCAGAACAAGCCCCCGGCTGGGGCGCGCCAAAGGCGCGCGCCTGCGCGTCGCGGCGGCGTTTAGCAATTCCAGTTGACGCGGGCGGGGTTTTGTTCGTTCGGGACGGCGGCCTGCTGGAGCGAGGCCACAAGCCGCGCGCCCTCCTTAGAGGCGATCGTGGCATGTGTGGCGGCGTCTGCGGCGACGCCCGCAGTCGCGTAGGCGACGGCCGCAGCGCCGTAGAAGGCCAGGCCCAGCGCATGGGTTAGCGAATGGATGGACGATGCCGCCTGCCCCACCGCCCGCGCCGCCGCCTGAGCGACTGGGTCGCCCTCGGCGTCTCGCGCCGCCTGGTGGCAGGCCAGAATGGCGGGCTTGGCCTGCGGCAGTTTGACCTCGCCGGCCAGCCAGCGCCCGGCGGCGGCGAGCGCGGCGGCGGGGCGGGTGTCGCAGGGGCGGGTCGCGCCGTACAACGGGAGGTAATGGTCCTGGGCGTAGGTCACGGCCCAGGCGGCGACGGTGGCCTTGCTCTGGGTTTCCATGATGCGCATCAACGCGACAATTTCCGGGGAATCCACGCTCAGCAGGGTCTTGCGGAGTGTCTTGGCCAAGTCTGGTTCCCTTCCGGCGGGCGAATCTGCGACCAACTGTAGGCCATGTGCTCGGCCGGACGCGCCCACCAGGCGGCGGCAAGGAATCCGAGTCGGCGCGAGCAGGATGCGGCCACGGGGCCGCGGCGCGATCACGGCGTGGCCATCCCCAACTTGGCGCGGGATGGCGCAGCGAAGCGCTCAGATCTTCTAACCCCGACCCGATCGGTCGTGGCAGAATGCCGGCATGGCGCTGACCCGCCAACAGTTGGTCGACCACTGCTTGGCTTTCCCCGCGGCTTACGAGGACTATCCCTTCGACCGGCCCGACGCTCCTGGCGCTTGGACCGTCATGCGGCACGAGTCAAACCGGAGGAGCTTCGCTCTGATTTACGACCGTGGAGCTGGACTGCGCGTCAATCTCAAATGTGATCCCGCGGAGGCGATCGCGCTCAGGCAAGTGTTTGAGGGTGTGACACCCGCTTACCATATGAACAAGACGCATTGGAACACCGTCGCCGTGGACTCAGACGTGCCAACCGACGAGTTGCTCTGGCAGATCGCCCACAGCTACGACCTGATCAAACCGAGACCGCGAGCCGTCAACCCGCGCGGGCCCCGAACACCGCGGTCCCCAGCCGGACGATCGTCGCTCCCTCCGCGATAGCATCCTCCAGATCACCGCTCATCCCCATCGACAATTCAACCGCGTCGGCTGTGCCTGGGCCGGCAGACGCCACGACTTGGTCCCTGATTCCCCTGAGGGAGGCGTAGGCGCGGCGCAACCGGTCGGCATCGTGCGTATTCGGGCCGACGGTCATGAAACCTCTTAGCCGCAACCCCGGCAGGGCGGCCACTTGCGCGGCCAACTCAGCGGCGGCCGCCGGCGCGATCCCCGACTTGGTGGGTTCCTCCGACGTGTTGACCTGCACCATCACGTCGAGCGCCGGGGCGAGGCCGACCCGGCGAGCGCTCAACCGTTCCGCGATTCGGAGCGAGTCGATCGTCTCCACGCACGTCACCCAACGCAGCGCGGCGTTGACCTTGTTGCTCTGCAGCGGCCCGATCAAGTGCGCCTCGTGCGGCAGGTCGGTCAGCTCGGGGCCCTTGGCGGCCAGCTCCTGGACCCGGTTCTCACCGATCAGCCCGCCGCCGGCGACAATGGCGGCTCGGATCGCCGCGACGGGCTGGGACTTCGTCGCCAGGAGCAGCCGCACCGCACCAGGCTCACGTCCACCGGCGACGCAAGCGGCTTCGACCCTCGCGAAGGCCCGCGCCAATCGGTCGCGCAGCGGATCAAGCGGATCCACTCGCCGCCCCGGAAGCCGCCTTCGGGTTGTCCTTCAAACGCACGGGCACAACCATGACAGGGCAGCGCGCATGATGCAAGACGGCCTGAGAGGTGGATCCCAGCAGCAGTCCCGAGAACCCGCCCCGGCCGCGGCTGCCGACCACCACGAGATCGACAGAAGAAGAGAACTCGACAAGGAGGGACGATGCCGTGCCGTCCAGCGCGTGGTGCCGCACCTTGAAACTGTCCGGCAGGACACGCCCTTCGAGTTCCGCGGCGATGATCCGGCCGACCTCGGCGTCGAGCTCGGCCAAGACCGCCGAATGGTCCACTTGGCCAGGCGCCCAGGCCAGGAGGCTGGTGCCGACGGCGATGGGCATCGACGAGAACGCGATAAGCTCGGCCCCCCAGTCCACCGCTGCGTCGACGGCGTGTTTGAGAGCGAGCCGCGAAGCCTCCGATCCGTCCACGCCCACGACGATCTTGCGCACTGGACTCGCCGGCGTCTGGTCTCCGGCTGAGGCGCCGGTCTCCGGCACATCGCCATTGGGCAGCTTCCAGCGGGATGGCACCACGACTGCGGGGCAGTGAGCGTGAACCGGGAGCGCTGTGCTGACCGTCCCGAGGAGCCGTTCAGCGATTCCGCCTTTGCCGCGGGTCCCGACCACGACCAGGCTGGCGTCTCTTGAGCGGGCGACCAGGACCCCGGCGGCGTCGCCGACCTCAGTGGCGCCAGCCACGTCGTCATGCACTTCCTTCGCCGTTTCGACCGCTGAGCGAACCACCGCGCGGGCGCCCTCTTCCAAGGCGCTCCCGCCTGCCTCAAGATGCGCGGCGTCGCCTGATGTCACGCCGAGGCGTGGCGCCGTGTAAGCGCAAAGCACCTGGAGCGGCGCCCTCCTGCGGCGGGCCGCGTGCGCGGCCCACTGCAACGCGTTGAGCGACGGCTCAGAACCATCGACACCTACCAAGACAGCCGCGCTACCAGGCTTCACGTCCCCCGCTCCTTTGCTCTCGACGCCCGGGCCCACGCCGAAAGCTCTACCAACGCTTTGCCAGGCCGTGGGCCGTTGATAGACGACAGCCTACACGAGCGTTACTGTCGCACTGGTGTCCACGCGGGCTGCCGCTGCGCTCGCCACCGTCCGCCCTGCGCTCCGTCCCTGGATGGTCACGCCTTTGCGCCACCCCAGCGCGCCCGGGGGGCCCATGCTCGGCGGGTGGCCCAGCGGGCGGAGGTCTCGTCGCTCCGGCGCTCCCGCCGGACCTCATCCCGGATCTCAAGCTCCAACTCCATGTTCGCGCCATCGCGGCCAGCCCGCGGGGCCTTCATGGCAGTCCGGGGCGGCCCTCTCGCGGTCACAAAAAGACTCCGGCCCGGGTGGGTTTTCCTTGCGGTCGCCCACCCGGGCCGTA
>JAITLE010000137.1 GCA_031278075.1 Bifidobacteriaceae bacterium
CCAGCCCCGACTTTGGCGACTTTTGTGCCCCCGAACCCGAGTTTTGGCGACTTTTGTCCCGGCGGGGAACGCGTATCACCTGGTCAGAGGCCTATGCGTCTGTCCGCGAGGCACAAAAGTCGCCGAAATCCGTCCGCGCAGGCACAAAAGTCGCCAATCTTCGCCGGTCACGGCCCGAGACATACAGACTCACCGAGGCCACCGACTACTCGCCCACCGACCAGGCCACCAGCGAACCCCGTCGCGCGCCATGCACAGAACACGCCTGAGTGGTCGACGCGAGCCTCGCAGCGAGCTGGGTGTGCGCCGACGACGCGGCGCCTGAGGTAGACGGCATCGGAATCTGGGGCGCGGCGGATGGCGGCGCCTGAGGCAGACGGCATCGGAATCTGGGGCGCGGCGGATGGCGGCGCCGTGACAGGACTTGGGCCCTTGAAGGCGCGAACCGTGTTCCTCACCGCGGAAAACCGGGGGCGCCTCGCCCAAGGCGCGGCCGAGGAGAGACTCTCCGACCTGAAGCTCTCACCACCGGACGTGTCCGCAGCCCGGCGCGCCTCAGGTCAACAGCGAGCGGTCCGCCATCTGGCCCTTCACCGCGGCGAAACGGTCCATCAGGTCCGCGACCGTGGTGCGGCGCTTTTGGGCCGCGCCGAGCGAGAGGATGATCTCCCCCTCGTGCATCATCAACAGGCGGTTGCCGACCCGCAACGCCTGCGCCATGTTGTGGGTCACCATCAACGCTGTGAGGTTGTGGTCCGCGACCACCTTCATCGTCAACTCGGTGACCAGCTCCGCGCGGGCGGGGTCCAAGGCGGCGGTGTGCTCGTACAGCAGGATCAGTTTCGGTTCCGCCAACGAGGCCATCAGCAGCGACAACGCCTGACGCTGCCCGCCCGACAACATGCCGACCCGGTTGCGCAGCCGCTGCTCCAGCCCCAGGCCCAACACCGTGAGGTGCTCCCGGAACAGCGCCCGACGCCGCGGCCCCACGCCACCTCGCAGCCCGCGCCGCGTGCCGCGCGTCAACGCGACCGCGAGGTTCTGTTCAATCGTCAAGTGTGGTGACGTGCCGGCCTGGGGGTCCTGGAACACGCGCGCCAGCAGGGCGGCCCGCCGGTGCGCGGGCATCTTGGTGACATCCCGGCCGCCGATGCCGACCGTGCCAGTATCCGCAGACAGCGAGCCCGCGATCACATTCAGCAGGGTCGACTTGCCGGCGCCGTTGGACCCGATCACGGTCGCGAAGTCGCCCTCAGCGAGTTCGAGCGAGACGTTCCTGAGGGCCCGCCTTTCATTCGCGGTGCCTGGGAAAAAGGTCTTGGAGACGCCTACCAGTCGCAGCATCGCTCACACCTCCTTCAGCGACGAGCGCGCGGCCTGAGGGTCGGTCGGCGTGGGGCCTTCCGCCGGCGCGGCGGCCAACGCCGGGTCCGTCAAAGGCTCAGGCGCCGCCTTCCACCGGAACGGCGACAGCCGCGAGAACATGTCGCGCAGCTTCTGGTTCTGGGAGAACACAAGCGCGACTATCACCAGCACGGCTGAGATGAGGCGCGTGTCGCCGGATTCCACCAGGTCCCAATCAAGCGCGAAGAACAGCACCAGCCGGTAGACCACCGATCCGACCACCACGCCTAGCGCGGCCAACACCATGAAGCGCGTGCCCAGCATCGCGTTGCCAACGATCACCGACGCCAGTCCCACCAGGATCAGGCCAATCCCCATCCCGACGTCGGCGTAGCCCTGGAACTGCGCGTAAAGCGCTCCGGACAGCCCGACCAACGCGTTCGCCAGGGTCAGCGCGACAATCTTGGCCCAGTCGGTCGACACGCCGTTCGCGAGGGCCATGGTCGGGTTGTCGCCGGTCGCCTGCACCGCGAGCCCGAAGTTCGTGGAGAGGAACCAGACCACACCCGCGGTGAACACCAACGCCACCACGGTCAGGATCACCAGCGTCTCCCAACTGTTGAGCAAGTTCGCGTCCTTCAAGGGTGTGAAGACCGTTCGTATGGTCTTGCCGTCCCTCATGTTGAGTCCGACGTTGGCGGTCCCCATGATCCTCAGGTTGATCGAATACAGCGCCAGCATCGTCAAGATGGACGCGAGCAACGCGTCGATCTTCAGCTTCGTGTGGATCAGAGCGGTGATCAGCCCGGCCGCGGCGCCCGTCGCCGCGCCTGCCAGGGTCGCCAGGTACGGCTCCGCACCGCTATAGAGCAAGATCGCCGCGGTGCCTCCGCCGGTCGCGAACGATCCGTCCACGGTCAGATCCGGCACGTTCAAGATGCGGTAGGTGAGGAACACTCCCAGCGCCAACAGCGCGAATATGAGGCCTTGGTCGACTGCGCGTATCACGTGGAGGCGCTCCTTGCGCTGGCGGATTTTGGGCGGACATAAGCCTAACGCACGCGCGGCGGCGGGCTTGGACCAAGCGGCGCCCCGGATCCCCTGGGCACAGCTCGCCCCGCCACTCCGAGCACACCCCAGCCCACGCACCCGCCGATCTATGTCTTCGCAGGTCAGAGCCCTACGC
>JAITLE010000140.1 GCA_031278075.1 Bifidobacteriaceae bacterium
GGTGGAGTTCCCTGAGGGTGTGGCCGCTGAGGACTTGACGGTGTCGAAGTCGGGGACGGACTTGGTGTTCCACTATCCGGGTGGCTCGTTGAAGTACGCGACGTGGCTTATTTGTTCGCCGATGCTGGCTTGCTTCAGCACGAGTTACAAACCCGCCGCCTTCCGGTTTGCGGATGGAACCGAGTGGTCCCTGACGCAAGTGTTGGCGATCGTGCCGAGTTGAGCCCTGCGGCGCGCCCGCGCCGCAGCCGAGCGCCGCGCAGCCCCGCGCCCCGAAACACGATTCAGCCCGCGGCGGCGGCCAGGGCGCGGCGGACGCGCTTCTCGCTGACTGGATAGGCGGCGCCGAGCGGCTGCGCCAGCAGCGAGATCCGGAGTTCCTCTAGCATCCAGGGGATCTCGGCCAAAGCCGGGTTCGGTCCGCTCGCCGCAAGCGCCGCGTCGTGAGCGTCCCGCAGATCGGCCAGTAGCGCTAGCGCGGCCGCCTCGCGGCCTCGTGTCGCGCCCAGCCGCGGCAGGCGGTACGCGTCACCCGCCAAGTAACGCCTCAGGTCAGCCAGCCGCTTCAGCCCTGCCCGCGTCAAGAAGCCCGGCCCCACCAGCCGCGCGGCATGTGCCTTGATATCCGTGACCGAATCCAGAACCGCGAGCTCCGCTATCTGCGCCGCCTCAGTCTCGATTCGGCGCCCTTGCGCGGCGAGCGCCGCCGCCTTCCGCAAGACCTCATGCGTCGCGTCCTCCAGCGAACCCCGCAGCGTGTCCCGGAGGGCCAGGTAAGCGGCCCGCGTCCGCGGCAGCCCCGCCGCGGCCACAGCCGCGTCGACCACCGCCGCCTGAGCGTCCCGCGTCAGCGCCGCCACTGACTCATACCGCGTCGCCGCCAGCGCCAGAGCCTCCTCCGGCGCGAACCGCGAGGTCAAGCGCCCAGACGGCAGCGCCAACTCCCCGAGCAGCAGCTCGCGGACGCCCACCGGGTTGGCCATCGCCGCCTCGGCCCCGCTGGTCGCCAACCGCAGATCCACGCCGCCCGGCCGCGCGATCAGCGCCGGGTAGCCCCGGACGGCCAACGGCCCTGACCCGTGCACGATCCCGACCCGTTCCTCCCCGACCGCCGTCACCTCTGGCGGAAGATCGCCAAAGTCCCACGTGGTGAGCCCTGTGCGGGAGCCCGCCCACGCCGTCTGCGGGGCCGCGTCCGGCACGGCCGCCACGCCGCCGGGTTGACCACGGCCCGGCATTCCACCGCCCGGCCGCCCACCACCCGGCCGCCCACCGCCCGGCATCCCACCGCCCGGCCCGCCGCCGCGCGAGGGCGTCCCGCCGGCGTGCTTCGCCTTGGCCGTGCTGGCGGCCGCTACGCGGCTGATGGCGGCGCTGACGTCAGGGGCCGCGGCGGCCACCGCGGCCCGCAGGTCCAGCCCAGCGACCATCACCCGACCCTTCGGATCCTCGATCGCGAACTCGACACGCAGATGCCGCGGCACGGCCCCCCAATTCCATGCGTCGGCCGGGACCAACACGCCGCGCATGTCGTGGAACACCCGACTCAACGCGCTGGTCAACGGCATGATCGAGCCATCCGGAGCGAGCCATTCGGACGGTGGGCCCAGCCGCGCCACCGCCTGGCGCGCCGTCTCCCGAGCTGGCAGCAACTCCGCCCGCAGCGGCTTCGGCAGGCTCCTGATCAGGGCAGCCACCAAGTCCTGGCGCAGTCCCGGCACCTGCCAGTCGAACCCGTCCAGCCGGATTTGGTTCGCGTACTGGATCGGGATGTGGACGGTCACCCCGTCCTGATCCGCCCCCGGCTCGTACCGATACGTCAGAGGCAAAGCGAACGAACCCTGCGTCCACTCGTCCGGGAAATCGTCGCGGCGCCCGCCGAACCCATCCGCGACCAAGTCCGGCGTCAGCGTGAGCATGTCCGGCGTGACACGCTGGGCGCGTTTCCACCAAGCGTCGAAGTGCCGCGCCGAAGTCACCGAAGCCGGCACTCGCTCGTCGTAGAAATCGAACAGCGCCTCGTCCGAGATGGGCCGCGTGGCCGAGCGGCTCCGCGCGGCGAGTTCCTCCGCTCGCTCCACCAACGCTCGGTTGGCCAGGTAAAACGCGTGATCGGTCCGCCAATCGCCCTCGACCAAAGCGTGCCGGATGAACAGTTCCCGCGCCAGCGGCGCGTCGACCTTGCTCAGCGGCGCCGCCCGCCCAGCCACGACCGGCAGTCCATAGACCAGCACCCGCTCCGTGATGAGCGCCGCGCCCTGCCTCGCCGACCAGCGCGGCTCCGCGTAGACCCGCCGAACCAGATGCCCGGCCGCCTGCTCCACCCAATCCGGGTTGATCGCCGCGCAGGTCCGCCCCCACAGGCGCGAGGTCTCCACCAGCTCCGCGGCCATCACCCACGGCGGCGGCCGGCGTCGCAGCGCCGAACCAGGCCACAGCGCGAACTTAGTCCCGCGCGCGCCCAAGTATTCGCCCCTGATCGCTCGCGGCGGCTTGCGCGGCGGTTTGGGCGCCGGCCCCCGCGCGCCGACAGCTGTCGTCGGCAGCATCCCCACCTGCGACAACAGCCCCGTGAGCAGCGCCTTGTGGATCGCCTCCGCCGGCCAAACACGCCGCCAAACCAGTTCTCCATCCCCGCGCGACCCGCCTCCGCCGTGCCCGATGCCGTCTGCCTCGCCGGGTGCTCTCCCGCCCGCCCCAGCGTGCCCGGCGCCGTCCACCCTGTTGTGCCCGATGCCGTCTGCCTCGCCGGGCGCCCTCCCGCCCGCCCCAGCGTGCCCGGCGCCGTCCGCGCCAGCGTGCCCGGCGCCGTCCACCCCGCCGGGCGACGCGGTGGTCGCTGGCGGCGGGTCGGGCTGGGGGTGGGGGCACGGCATCGTGCGCAGGGCGTCTTTGGCGGCCCGACGCAACTCCTTGACCAAGTCCTGCCATTCGCGGATGCGCAGGTAATTGAGGTACTCGCGGCGGACGATGCGGCGGAACGCGGAGGATGAGCTGGCGGCCCGCTGGTCCCGCAAGTACTCCCAAAGGTTGAGGAAACTGAGGAAGTCGCTGGTCGGATCGTTGAAGCGGGCGTGCGCCTGGTCGGCGGCGGCTTGCGCGTCGAGCGGGCGTTCGCGTGGGTCCTGGATGGTCAGCGCGGCGGCGATCGCGGTCACTTCGCGGACCACGTCGAGGCGGGCGGCTTCGACCACCATGCGCCCGATGCGTGGATCGAGCGGTATCCGGGCGAGCGCGCGGCCGATCTCGGTCAGCTCAGTGCGGGCTTTGCGGCCGGCGGGCTGGGCGGCGGGCCGGATCGCGCCGAGCTCCTCTAAGAGCTTGACCCCGTCCGCCACGCCACGGGCGTCGGGTGGCTGGACAAACGGGAAACGGGCGACATCGTCAGGGGAGCGGGCCACTCCGACCGCGATCATCTGCAATATCACGGCCGCGAGCGAGGTCCGGAGGATCTCGGGCTCGGTGAACTCGGGGCGAGAGGTGAAATCCGCCTCGGAATACAGGCGGATGCAGACGCCTCGCGCCACACGACCGCAGCGGCCGGCGCGCTGATTGGCGCTGGCTCGCGAGATCGGCTAGATCGGGAGGCGTTGCACCTTGGTCGCCTTGGAGTAGCGGCTGATCCGGGCAGTCCCCGGATCGATCACGTAGTGGACCCCGGGGACGGTCAGCGAAGTCTCGGCGACGTTTGTCGCCAGGACGATCCGCCGGCGGGCATGCGGCTCGAAGACGCGATGCTGGTCGGCGGCGCTGAGGCGCGAATAGAGGGGCAACAACTCGATCGGGATGGCCGGCGTCCGGGCGGCCGGCGCCTGGGGGGCTAGTCCCCCGGCGGCCGGCGGCGAAAGCGCGCGAGGACCCGCCACCGGGACAGCGCCCAGATCGGCGGCCAGCGCCTCGGCGGCGTCGCGGATCTCGCGTTCGCCGGAGCAGAAAACCAGGATGTCGCCGTCCCCTTCGAGCAGCAGCTCCCGGACCGCGGCCGCGATCGCTGTGGGCTGATCCTCTGGGACCCCTGCTTCACCCGGCGGGCGGTAACGGACCTCGACCGGGTAGGTGCGGCCCGTCACCTGGACCACCGGGGCGGGTCGGTCCGGCGCCGCGCCGAAATGCGCGGCGAACAGATCCGAGTCGATGGTCGCGGATGTGATGACCACCTTCAGGTCCGGGCGCTTGGGTAGCAGGTTCGAAAGGTAGCCGAGCAGGAAGTCGATGTTGAGGGAGCGCTCGTGGGCCTCGTCGACAATGATCGCGTCATAGGCCGCGAGCAGCGGATCGGATTGGATTTGAGCCAGGAGGATGCCGTCAGTCATCACTTTCAACCTGGTCGAGGGGCTTGAGTGGTCGGTGAAGCGCACCTGGTAACCGACCACTGTGCCCAGCGCCACGCCGAGTTCTTGGGAGACGCGTTCCGCCACGCTGCGCGCCGCGATGCGTCGCGGTTGGGTGTGGGCGATCATCCGGCGGCGCGCGCGCCCGTCGCGCCCGCCACGGTCTGCCGGGCGGCGGCGGTCGGCATCGCCGACCCTGTCGTCTTCCTCCGCGCGGCCGCCGCTCGGACCGCTCTCGCTGGCGGGGCCCTCGCACCGGCCGCTCTCGCTGGCGGGGCCCTCGCCCGCGCACCCTCCCCCATAACCCAGTTCCAGCAGAATCTTCGGGATCTGAGTTGTCTTCCCCGATCCGGTCTCCCCGGAGACGATCACCACCTGGTTCGCCTGAATGGCCAACGCGATCTCAGCCCGCCTGGCGCTGACCGGCAGCTCAGGCGGGTAGCTGAGCTTGATCGGCGCGGAATGTGGCATCCGGCCATTGTCCCCTATGGAACATCCTGGCCACGGGTGATCCATACGGCTGCCGGAGCTGGGCTTGGCCTGAGGTTGTCAGCGCCGGGGCGAGCAGGTTGCGGCTTGTCGGGGGTTCGGGTCGATCTGGGTGGTTGTCCCGCTATTGATCAGTGGAGGCGTTCGGGCCGTGCCGCGCGGCGTGCCCGGAGGCGGGCGGGTTTGACCATTCCTACACTTCTCCCGTCAGAGACGAGAAGTGTAGACTTCCGCGCTCCGCACCGCGGGCCGCGTGTTGACCGCGAACCCGCCCGGGGAGTGTTTCCGCAGGTCAGGGGCTTACGCTGGTTCTTGCCCCGTGGACGCCGGTCCGGGCGGGTTTGACCATTCCTACACTTCTCCCGTCAGAACCGAGAAGTGTAGACTTCCGCGCCCCTGCGATCCCGGCCGCAGCTCAGCCCCTGCGCGCCGAGGGTGTCGCGGCCTATCTCGCGGCCGTGCCGGCCGCCAGCGCACCCTGTGGCTCATGGACCTGGCCGCCGCCTGAGCTAGGCCTGGTCCAACAGGTATTCCCGCAGGAACGGCAGCGCGAAGTCGACCGCGCCCCAACCCGACTCCTCGATCAGGCCCGCTGCCAGCAGCCGGGCGCGGTAGACGCCGACGTAGTTCGCGGGCCGCCCCATGCGCTCGGCTATGTCCGCGATCCGCGACGGGCCCGGCGCGCCCGCCATGGCCAGGAGAAACTCCCGATCCACTTGCGACAGGTCCTTGACGGCGGTTTCATGGACCAGCGTCCCCAGGCGGCGCCGGGCGGCCGCCACTCCCCTGGCCACGTCGTCGGGGACTATGGCGTCGGCATCGGCGGCTCGCCAAATGTGGTAGCCGACCAACTGGACCATGAACGGGTAGCCGCCGCTGGCTCGCGCCGCCGCGTCGACCGACTCCGGGGAGATGGTGCGGCCGGCCTGCTCGATGGTTTGGCGTAGGGCCGTCGCAACATCGCTGAGCGGCAGGGCGCCCAAGGAATGGCGCTCGGCCCTGCGCAAGAAGGTCGCCACCGACTTGCCGCTGAGCAGCGCGCTGACCGCCTGCGGCAGGCCAGCCAGAACCAGCGCGATGTCACGCTCTTCCCGGACAAGGTGCTGGACCACGGCGGCGAACTGCTTCAACTCATCCGCCTGGCCGGCGTGGACCTCGTCAATTGTGACCAGCAGGCCGGAGCCGTGCTGTTCCAGGTGTCCTAGCAGGCTGGCGAGCACCTGGCGCAACCCAAGTTCGGGCGGCGCCGGGCCCTGTGACAGGGTGAGCCCGCCGATGCCGGAGATGCTGACGCCAGTGATCTTGCGAGTGGTTGGAGAGCGTTCTTCAAGCATGGCCGCGGCTTGGCCGGCGATGCGCTCAAGCAGGCCGGGGGTGGCCGTCTCGTGGATTGGCAGCCATTGGTATTCCGCTTGGGCCCGCTCGGCGATGGCGTTGAGCATGACGGTCTTGCCCACTCCCCGCGGCCCGGTGAAGATGGTGAGCCGGCCGGGTGCGCCCGGGCCGTCCTCAATCGACTCTGCGAACTCGTCGATCAGGGCCTCGCGCCCCACCAGCGCGGGCGGGTTGGCGCCGGCCGATGGCTTGAACGGGTTCCTCTTCCGGGCCACGCCGCCTCCTTTTGCCGGTTTTATAACATTTGCTGGCTTTATAAGTTTTGCGCCGTTTATGAAAGGCTAGCGGACGGCTGCCCGGCCCGCCAGCGCGCGGGCGCCAGTTGACAGATCGGGGCCATGGGTCGCGCCAGGCCTCGGTTCCGCGCGCGGACGGGAGCGCCCGCTCCCGTCAGGCCAGCCACGGATTAAAGGACCGCTGGTAGAGCCGCCTGGCGGAGCCCCCACCAGCGGCAACGCGGCGACCCGGAGCGTTTACACCCTATCCGTACGCCCTATGCGCGACGGCTACTCGCCATCGTCGCCCAGCTCGGCGAAGTCCTCCACATTCCGGGTGGCCAGGGGCGCGTCCAAGGCAGCCGCGTGCGCCGCGATCTGCCCGTCCTCAGCCGAAAGCTCTCTGCCCGCCGCGCGGGCGGCGGCCCGGAGCCTGGCGTGCTCCTGCGCCACCTGGCCGGTGTAGGCGAGCACCCGGGCGCCCAGGCCCTGGGCCAGCGCGTCTACCTGCTGCGACAGCCGATCCCGCCGCCGCCCCGGCGGCAGAAGCTCCACTCCGAAACGCAGCTCGTGCAGCACAACGGCGGGCATCGCCAACCGGTCGGCGTGGGCCGCGATCCATCT
>JAITLE010000243.1 GCA_031278075.1 Bifidobacteriaceae bacterium
CGCGGGGTCCACGGGGTCCGCGGGGTCCACGGGGTACCCGGGGTCCGCGGGGTCCGGGGTGTCCGGGGTGTCCGGGGTGTCCGCGGGGTCCACGGGGTCCACGGGGTCCACGGGGTCCACGGGGTCCGCGGGGTCCGCGGGGTCCGGGGTGTCCGCGGGGTCCGCGGGGTCCGCGGTCTCAGCGGGGTCAGGGTTCGGGACACCAATCGGCGAGCCGAGCAGCTCGCGTTCGGCGTTGGGGGCGCATTCGCTGGTCGGCGTCATTCGTCGGCCTCGTTCCCGCAGTTCGCGCGCGCTGCGGCGCGTCAGCGGCGGCTCTTCGCGCGGGGTCTCCTCCTCGGCGGGCGCCGTGAGGTCGGCCGGCTGGCCCGGATCGTCGCGGGGCTCCACGCTGTCGCCCGGAGGCGGCTCGGGCGGGGCCGCTTGGTCGGCGTCCGCGCGCGTCGCGAGTTCGGCCAGGAGGTCCCGGCGAGCTTGGTCGACCGCCGCGCGGATGCGGCGTCTCGAGCGCCTCCGTCCGGCGAGGCCGGCGCCCACGATCAAGCCGAGGCCCAACACGATCACGAGCTGCGGGATGGGCAGCGCCCAGGCCGCGGCGGTGGCCGCGGCCGGCTCCGCCTCGGGCACAGCGCCTTGCCCAGCTGTGCCGGCCGTCACGGGGTTCGCGGTCACCCGGGCCGTCACCCGGAAGTAGGGCCAGACTTGGCCGGTGCTCACCTCGACGCGGCGGGATTCGCCGGGAATTAGATTGATTGTGGCTTGTCCGCTGCTCGGCCACGGGACATGGTGGCCTTGCGCTTCCACCGCGCCGGTCACGCTCAGACTGGTGTTGCCCGCGTTGACCAGGTCGAAACTGGTCGTCAACGTGCCGGGCCGAAGCGCGTTCCAGGACCAGGCGTACGACGCCTTGATGTTGTCGATCCGCAGCGACGCCCGCAGCTCGCCTGTCACGCGGATCATCACCGCGACGGCGAACCGGGCCGCCACTTTGACACCGGCGCCGTCGTCGGTGGCGGCCACGGCGCCCACGGAGGCGGAGATCCCGCCCGGATGGTCGCCGGGTTCAGCGGTCTTGGGGACGATGATCTTGAACGGCACCACAACGGTCTCTTGGGGCGCCACCTCGACGGTCGGGGCGACCTCGATCCACGTCCCGGCGTCGACCGAGGCGGACGGGTCGGGCAGGATCGAGAACCGCCCGGAGTTGGTGGTGTAACCGTCGGCCCCGGTCAAATCGAACGTCACCGGATTCGCGGACATGTTCCTGATCGCGACGAACTCCGTGACCTCATCGCCAGGGTCTAGCTCAAGCTCGAACCAACGCCGCCCGTCGGGGCCATCTTGGTCGGCCGGGGCGACCGACCAGGTCGTCTGGTCGGCATCGGCCGCCCACACCGAAGACGGCGCCACGTCGGCGACGGACGCCAAGACAGCGCCGGCCGCCGCGACCGTCGCGAGCGTGCGAATCAACCGCATGCCTTCCCTTTCCGTCAATTCCGGGCGGCGCTTGGGGATTTCCCTCATGTGGGAACCCGCCGCCAAGCGCCGCCCGGTCTGCTCGCGTCAGCCACATTCACCTGATCGCGGCCCTACCACAGCTCCTAGTACGGGTCCTCCATCAGGGTGAGCGTCAGATCCGCCGCATAATGGCCGGGGTAGACCGGCCCCGAGGTCTTCAGGGTCAGGCCGGCCTGGGCGCTCCATGTGCCGAACGGGTTGGCGGGGTTGCTGTCCCACGTCCAGACCAGCAGGTCGGATCCGCCCTGGAGGCCGGCGGCCGGGTCGTCGACCGTGGAGTCGACCGGATCGCCCGCTTCGACGTCGCCGCCCGGGTCGACGGTCATCGCCGGCGTCCACCCGAGTTGATGGCCGTAGATCACGTGGGCGCCGTCGTCATGCGTGAAGTCGCCCACCTCTCCGGTCACATACCACCAGACCTCCCCTTCTTCGGGCACGTCCGAGCCGGTGCGAGTGTCCGTCACAGTCACCGTGGGGAGCGTTCCCTCGAAGACGCGCACGCCGCCGGAAGCCTGGGCGGGGTCCTCGACCAAGGTCTCTTGGTCGTCAGCCACGGTCATCCACAGCGCGCCATCGCCGTCGTCTTGCAGATCGATGTCGAGTGTGACCACTCCGTCTGAACCCGGGTCGATCGGGTCGCCCGGGCCGGCGAACGCCGCCGGGCCGATCCCGGCGGCCAGAATCGCGGCGCCCGCGATCATGACCAATCTGGTCATCTTGTTCCTCATGCCATTCCTCATCTCTTGGTGTTCGTTCTTGAGTTCTTGGGTTGGTTGTCCTGTCGGCGTCCGCCTGATCGAGCAGACGGACGCCGACAGGGAGGGCCTATCCAGCGCAGCTAAACGCCGGATAGTCGAACGCGGCTGCGCCGGTCACCGAGGGATTGCCCACGGCCGCGCCGGTCACGGCCACGCTCCCGGCTGGGATCGCGGCCTGTTTGGTCGATATGGCCTGTTGCGCCTTGGCGGCCGGTGCGACCGAGGCGAAGGACTTCGCGCCCCAAGTCGAAGTGATCGTCAAGGACACCGGGTCCGTGGCGCCGGCGTTCGTCGCCGCCACCGTCAGGGTCACTTTGCCTGCGACGCAACGCGGCGAGACCTGGAGAGACAGGTCAAGCCCTTCCACCGCCGCCTGGTACGGGCCGGTGGCCGCCTCGAGCAGACCGAGCGCCTGATCCAAATCGGCTTGGACGACTGAGCTGTTGCCAGTGGCGGTCACGTCCCGGTTGGCGGAGGCGAGGACGGCCCTAGCCTCTTCGCGGGCCTCGACAAACGCGTCGACGCCCTCGATCGGGGCCACCGGCAGCGCGTTCGCTATGTCGAGGGCCGCAGCCAACTCGGTCGAATCCACAACGGTGATGTCGACCTCGATCGGGGAGGAACGCGGGACCACGAGGGTCGCCGTGTACGCGCCCGGCACGACATCGGCCACCGCGGCTGGCGGGACCGTGTAGGTGGTGACACCGGCGGCGTCGGCGGCAATCGTCAACAGCGTCTGCGGGATCCACTTGACCAGGGCCCCGCTCGCGTCCGCCAGCCGGATGCCGCTCTCGGGTGTGGCCCCATCGAGCTCAACCCTCAATTCGGCTTGGTTGGTGGCGAGGCTCGCCACCGCGGTGTTGACATCCAACAACGCGACATCGTCGAGACCTTTGGTGACGGCGGTCGACGTGGCGGTGTTGAACAAGCCGAAGTAGCGGATCGCTGGCGGCGGCGGAGAGCCGAGCGCCAGACCCAGGATGTTGACGCGCACCTTCTGCGCGGTGATCGGCGCGGTCGGGGCCAACCAACGCCACCGGCCGATCGCGCCGGTGTTGCTGGACGCGATGGTCGCCCACGCCCCTGTGTCCAGGTTCTGGTACTGGAACTGGTAGCCGCGGGTGCGGTTGCTGCCGGCGGTCCACTCGTTCGTCGTCCACTCGTCGGCGAGGCCTAGGTTGAATGTCTTCGGCTCGCCCATGTCGAACTCAAGAGTGACCGGCGCCGTGGCGCTAGGCGTCGCGCCGGCGTCCGCCTGCCAATAGGTCAAGAAGTCCTTGTCGGAGGCGCCCGCGGCGAGATGCGCGGGATTCTCCGAAGTCGCCGTGACCGCCGCGCCTTCGAGGATGTTGTCCCAGGCCAACGACCCGGCGCTGATCGGTTCTGGATCGACCGGGCTGGTGACTTGACCGCCTTGAACCACCTCGTGGATCCCGATGTCCGGCGCCGCGCCGTAATAAACCCCGGTCCCGAAGAAGTCCGTGGTTCCCAGGTGGGTGTCGTAGCGACCGGCGTCGATCAAGATGGAATCGTCACGCAGCTTGAACACCGCCGCCGAATCCTGGATGTTCAACACGCCTTCACCCTGCTTGTACTCGGTCCAATCCGACACGAATCCTGGATAGCCGTAGACCGCGTTCGGGTCGCGCGGCTGGTTGGCCGCGTACGTGCCGGAGGCCTCGTAGAACGCGTTGTTCGAGAACGTCGCGAACCTGATGCCAGTGGCCAACCGGGTCCACGGCGTGGTGGTGGTCTCGGAGACGTTGTAGAACACGTTGTTCAGGAAGTACACCGGCGAATCCATGGTCTCGTCGTGGAAGTAGTCCAACTCGGCGCCGTCGTAGATGAAGATATTGTTGGTGAAGAACGTGGCCCCCTCGCGGTAGTTCGAGGACAGCATGTTCTTCACGATCACGCCGTTCTCGTTGACCGAGAGGTTGTATCTGGCAATCGAGTTCTTCGAGTTGCCCATGTAGCTCATCCACCCCGCTCCGTTGTCATGGGAGTAGTTGAACTGGTAGGTGACGTTGTAGTTGGTGTACTCCAAGTCCCACGGCGATCCGTCGTATTGGGCGTAGGCCGCGCCATACACCTCGTTGTACTGCATGGTGGAGTTCTGGCCCGCCCACAGGTACAGGCCGCAGGAGACCGAGGTGTAGCGCTTCAGATAGCCGTTGATCTCGTTGTACTCCACCGTCATGTTGTCGGTGTTGGCCAGCTGGATGGCGCCCTGTCCGATGCTCTCGGCGTAGTTGTGGCCAATGTAGACGTCGCGGGAGAACAGATCCTTCTGACGCACCCAGACCTGCTCCCAGCACTCATGGTTCTTGCCGTCTTCGTCCATCCCCGTCATGCAGCCGCCGTAGCGGTCATAGAACCAGTTGAACGCGAATTGGATCGCGTGCAGCTCGGTCTTGATGATGGTGTTGTTCTCGATGCGCACATCCCGGAAGTAGTACGCCGAGTCCATGTACGTCTCGTACCGGTTGGCGCCGAACACCTGGAAGCAGATGCCGCCATAGTGGACCTGCTGCCAGCTGGTGGTGCCATCGGTGTCATGGATGTAGTTGTTGGAGATCCGGAAATAGTCCATGATCGTCTCGGCCGCAGTCGTCCCCTCCTGGAACAGGTCGGCGTTGATGGTGATCGAGATGCCGTCGTAGACGCCCTTGTAGTTGGCGCCGATGTCGGAGTCGAAATCGGCGTCGTTTGAGATCTCCAGGTTGTGGATCTCCCAGTACTCCTGGTTGCGGAGCACCACCGCGCCGGTCAGGCCGATGGTGTTGGGATCCTTGGTGAACGTGCCCCAGTTGACGCCTGGCTGGCCCGCTTGGCCGCAGCCGTTCGAGAACGGGCAAGGCGTGGCGCCATTCGCGGCGATGTACGGTCGGCCCGCGCTGTTGTCGCCGTACACGTCGATGACGATGGGCTGGCCGGCGGCGCCGGAGCCTTTCGGCCATAGTTGCTCGTTTTGCCAGGTCTCGCCCGCTTTGAGCAAGATCCGGTCGCCGGGAGAAAACGTGGTGGCGGAAACCTTGGCCAGCGTCTTCCACGGCGCCGTCGTGGATGTGCCGGAGTTCCCGTCGTAGCCGCCGGTGTAATCGACGTAGTAGTCGACGCCCCCGACGGTGTTCGGTGTGTTGCCCGGCCATTCCGCCGGAACGGCGGCGCCGATGCCGCTGCCGCTACCCGCGCTCACGCCGGCCGCAGGCAACGCCATGGCGACCAGGCCGGCGCCGGCTAGGGTCGCGGTGAGCGCGCCCGCCGCGACCTGTCGCGCTAGCCGCCGGCCAGATGACCGGCGTCTTGTTGTAGTTGTTGTCATTGATTAAGCTCCTTCAACTCGATGGTGTGCAAAACGTCGGGATCGACGTCGGTGTCTGCTCGGGCTACTCGTTCGGCCACCAGCGTGTCGAGCTTTTCGGCTATCACGCTGTCGCGTATTCGAACGCGGTAT
Source organism: Bifidobacteriaceae bacterium (assembly GCA_031278075.1). GTDB lineage: Bacteria > Actinomycetota > Actinomycetes > Actinomycetales > WQXJ01 > JAIRTF01. The sequence continues at coordinate 5,734 of JAITLE010000243.1, forward strand.
TCTTGGAGCGCCTCCTGGCTGTTCACCTCCTTACTGATCAGCTGGTCGACATAGATCTCTCCGGCCCCCTCGAAGGCCGGCGTCCGTTCGCCGACAGCCAAGGCGGACACTGCCGCCAGCTCGTCGGCTTCGGGGCTGTGCAACGACACCGTCTCGCCGCCCTGCAGGGTCGCTTCGAGCACCTCGGCGCCGTCCAGGCCCTGGGCGATCGATTCCAGGTCTTCCCCTGCGTCCAGGCCGGCCGCGAGCTGGGCCATGACCGCGTCTCGTGCGGCTGGCGTCTGCGGGCCGGGCACGCTCAGCCGCAGCACCCGGTAGGTCGTCGCGTTGGCGGACCAGGCGTCCGGATCGGTCTCGAACGTGGCCAGGACCTCGGCGTCGCTCGTGTACAGCGGTTGGTCCGCCGTCTTGGACAGCGCCTCGCCCAGGTCGGTGCGCAGCCGCGACATGACGGAGCCGTAGTACTCGGTGAAGGCGTATTGGGTTGGACCGAAGACGATCTCTCCCTTGGCTGACGCCGCGGCGCGGGCTTGGTTCTCGGCGTCGAACGCCGCGACGACGGTGTCGAAGTCCGCGGCGGGGAGCAACCCGCTCTCCTGGCCCAAGATGAGCAGGGTCTTGTCCTGCTGGAGCCGTTCCCATGCGGCTTCTTGCAGCATCCGCAGCGGCGTCGTGTCCCCGAGTTCCCGGTCCCAGTCCCACGGCTCGTCGGTTGGGTGCTCCAGGCTGACCTGGTTTTGCACGTCGCGCTTGAGCAGGTCCATGTAGAAGGCCACCTCTTGGCGAGTCACCGGGACGCCGTCGAAGTGACCAATGTTGGCGCCGCTCCCCGAGCAGCCGGCGGCGACCAGCCCCGCGACGGCGGCGACCGTGACCATCCTCGCTCCCAGGCGCGCAGCCGTCGGGACGGTGTGACACGGCTTCTTGGCGGTTGTCATCAGCGGCCACCCCGCTCCCATCCGGTCCGCAACGCGACGAACGCCGCCAGCCTGGGCCTGCCGCGCGACGCGGTGACCCGGGCGCGCAGGTTCTGCGTCACCACCGGCGTGAATCCCAGGATGCGCTGATAGCCGACCGATCGCGTCTGGGCGAGTTCGACCCAGCGCCGCCCGTCCCAGCTCTCCAGCCGCATCCGTTCGACGCGCTGCCCCTCGGTGATCTGCTCCTTCAGGATCACGCCGCTCACCTGGGCAGGTTCGGGCAGACGCAGCTCAATCCAAGGCTCGGCGTCCCGGGCGGCTGGCATCCAGTAGCCGATGTCGTCGGCCACCGAAGTCAGCGCCTCCGCCGCCGTCGAGCCGGATGAAGTCGATGCGGTGACGCCATCGCCGATCGCCGCCGCGCGCAGGTCCCGCAGGTGGCGGCCCAAGCCGCTCAGCGCGGCCACGTCGGGCGGCGCGAAACGACCCTCGGGAGTCGGCGGGATGTTGAGGAGCAGGCCGGCGTTGCCGCCCGCGCTGCGGCAGTAGATCTCAAACAGCTCGGCGGGTGTCCGAACGGCGCCGTCCTCGTCGTCGCGGTAGAACCAGCTCGGCCTGATCGAGGTGTCGACTTCGGCCGGATACCACACCAGGTCGCCGATGCCGACCGCCCCGGCGCGTTCCAAAGCCGCGCGTGAGCCCAGATCGACATCGTCGGAGCGGATCGTCCGCCCGAAGCCCCAGGCGTCCTCCTGTTGGGAGCGGGCGGCGATGCGCTCAGCGTCCAGCAGCGCCCTCGGCACGACCGACCATTCGTCTGCGCGGGTGGCGCCGGCCTCGTTGCCGCACCAGCGCACGTCGGGCCCGCAAACGCAGATGACCGCGCCAGGCTGCAACGCCCGGATCACGCGGTAGTAGCGTTCCCAGTCGTAGAGCTGACGTCGCCCGGCGGGGCCCTCGCCGCACGCGCCGTCCAACCAGACGGCGAACACCGGCCCGTAGCCGGTCAGCAGCTCGACCAGTTGCCCGACGAAGAAGTCGTCGTAGCCCCTGCCGGCGCCGTAGGAGGGTTCCGCGCGATCCCATGGGGACAGGTAGACGCCGAACTTCAGGCCGTGACGCGCGCATGCCGCTGCCACATCGGCCACCACATCGCCCGCGCCGCCGCGCCAGGGACTCGAAGCCACGCCGCGTCGCGTCAGCGAGGAGGGCCAAAGACAGAACCCGTCGTGGTGTTTGCAGGTCAGCACGATTCCGCGCAGCCCAGCGTCGACTACCGCGCGCGCCCACTGGTCCGCGTCCAGGCCCGAGGGATCGAAGATGGCCGGGTCTTCGTCGCCGCGACCCCATTCGCGGCGGGTCATGGTGTTCAAGCCGAAGTGGACGAACGCGTAGGCCTCGAGTTGCTGCCACGCGTATTGGCGCTGCGACGGGCGGACGTTGCTCAGGTAGGTCAGGTCCATCACCGTTGGCTCCGGTTGTAGCGATAAAGCAGTGCGACCAGACCGCTTAGACCTAGCAGCATCCATCCGAGATTCGACCAGCCCACGTCGTTCTTGGCCCAAAGCGCCAAAGCCACACAAGCGACCACCGCCAGACCGGTTCCGGCCAGGCGCAGCGCGGCGCGCACCCTCTCGCTCATCGCGCCTCCCGCCAAACCAGCTCGTGCGGGCGCAATTCCAAAGCGACGGTTTGTCCCGCTCCCAGGTGGACGATGCCGTGCTGCGGCATGCCCGAATTGTTGACCGCGCACCACACGCCAGCCTCGGGGTAATAGCTGACTTCACAGGCGGGGTTGTCCACGAAGAACCGCTTCAGGTCCGATTCCCGCGCGGCCGCCCAATAGGCGGACCGCAGCAGGATGCGGGTGTTCTGCTCGCCATATGGCAAACCTGCTATGTAGACCGACCGCCCAAGCCCCTCGCGCCGCGCCGCCAAGTGCACCTCCCCGTTGGAGTGCTCCAGGATCTCGGTGGCGCCGTCCAAGGCGTAGACGCCGTGGGTGGACTCCCCGAAATCCAATGGCTCGTAGACGTCTTCGGTGATGAAATGCGGCTCGGTTGTGGCGGTGTGACGCCGGTTTGTCGACAACGACCAGCCCAACTCCTGATCGACTCCTAGACAGTCGGCCAACTGGAAGAAGCGCCCCTGGTGGGCGGTGGCGGTGGGCTGGCCCACGCCGATGAAGCCGCCGCCCGAACGGACCCAGTTGCGAATGGCGACGCTGAGCCGGGGGTCTCGCCAGAGCGGCCCTCCTGAGAACGCGGTGTCGCGCGCTCCGGCGTTGACGACGACATCGAGCGCCGGATCGACACCACCTGCCATCACCTCGTCGAAGGAGATGAACTCCACGTCCACCGCCATCCCCGCCAAAGCCTCCAAAATGCCGTAATAGGTGTAGGTGTGCTTGCCGGGGAGGGCGTGGGCCACCGTGAACGCTTGCCAGCGGCGCAGGTCGCCCCACGCGTTGAGGATCCCCACCCGCAGGCCACCGAAGGGCTTGCCGCCCTGGACGCGAGCATGGATCTCGCGGAATTCTGTGGCGATCTGGGCGACTGCGTCCACGAAGTCCGGGAACTCGGCCGCCAACGCCAAGTAGCCTCCGTAACCCATCCGGTCGATTGGGCGGCGAAGAATCGCCCGCCGCGCCCGCCGCCAGTTATCCCACGTCTCAGCGGCGGGGTCCTTGCCGGGGCGGAACGTGTCGGGGAAGAGGTACGGCAGGAACCGGCCCTCGGTGAGGGCCGCTGAGTCGATGTCGGAGATTATCCGCAGCGTTGTCCCGTCGCCGACGCTGCCGACCACCGCGTCCAAACCGATGCTCTGGAAACGCCAGCCGTAGGGCTCCGCGCCGATCCATTGGTCGCCGATGAACATCATCGCCCGCTTGCCCGCCGCATGCGTCATACGCACCAGCTCGCGCGCGCGTTCAGTCACGATTTCGCTGGTGAAATCCATCCAGTCGCGGTAGGCCCGGCTGGGGAGGCGGAAACTGGAGTTGTAGTAGCCCTCGTCGACGAAGTCCTCGGGTCCCGGCCGGTAGCCTTTCGCCGCTGCGAACGCCTCCAAGGCGGCGGGGGAGACCGTGGCGCCATAACCGAACCAGTCGACCATCTTCTCGCGGTTGTGGTCGTCGAAGACGAGGGAGAATTGGTAGAAGAAGGTGGTGAATCTGACGACGTCCACGTCGGGATGGTTCTCCAGCCATTCGGCGTAGGCCTGTTGGATGAACTCCCAGACTGGCTGATGGCGGACGTCATAGGGGATGTCGGGGGGCTTGTCCCCCCAATCGTTGGTCAGATGGTTGTACATCTCGACCGGGTCCCAGACCACCCGCGCCAAGAACGAGACGGTGTATTCGTGGCCGGCGGACGCTTCCTTGACACGCACATCGCCGGGGCGGCGAGCCCCTTCACCGGGCTCCAATGTCCAAGCGTCGGGCGCCAGAGCGGTCCCGGTGGTGCGATCGGTCACCTCCCACCAGACATGTGGGTCGTCGTCGAGGTTGATCTGCAACTGGTCGCGGGAATAACCCTTGAGCGGGCTGATCAGCAGTGGGCCGGCGCTGGGCGCCGTGACCCGCCCGGAGAGCAAGTACATCTGCGGGCAGAACTCAGGGTGCTCGCGGGCGAAGGAGTTGTCGCCTCGGGCGGGGAAGAACGTGCTGTAGACCCGCAGGCCCAGGGCCAGAACCGCGGCGTCGAGCGCGGTGCCGTCGGAGTCGCGGACTGCGTCCGCGCCCCAAAGATTGGCGACACGCGCAGTCGTGCTCGCGAAGCCGCTCTGCGATGGAATGGTCACCCGGCCTGAGGTTTGTCCAGGCATCAGCCTTTCACTCCTCCTCCAGCTATGCCTTCGATGAGGCGCTTTTGCACCAACGCGTAGAAGATCAGGACCGGCGCCATCACGATCACCATGCCCGCGTACAGCCGGCCGTAGTTGGCGGCCGCCCGCTGGGCGGTCATCAGGTTCAGCAGCCCCACTTGCAGCGTCTTGTGTTCGCCGGGAACCAGGGTCAACGCGATGATGAAGTCGTTCCAGTAACTGAGCACGTCGAAGAGGACCACGGTGGTGATCGCCGGCTTGGCCATCGGCATGATCACTTGGATCATGGTGCGGAACCGAGACGCGCCGTCGATCATGGCGGCCTCTTCGTAGTAGGCGGGAATCGTCGACATGAAGTTGGACAGCAAGTAGACGGTGAATGGGATGGTGGTGGCGGCATAGACCAGGGCGAGGGTGGCCCTGGAATCTATGAACACCGCGTGCTGCGTCACGGGCATCAGGGAGCGATCCCACCCGATCAGCATCAAGAAGATCGGCACGACGATGTAATTGACGTTGATGAACAGGCCGGCCATCAGACATGTGCGCACGAGGCCGCGGCCCGGGAAGCGGAAGCGGGCCAGTCCGTAGGCGGCGGGGACGCTGACCAATAGCACGATCGCGGTCGCGCCGACGGTGACCATGACGGAGTTCAAGAAGTATTCGCCCAGGTGCGCGTCGAAGAAGGCGTCGATGTAATTCTGGAAGTGGAAGCCCTGGGGCAGTTTCCACGGCGTGCCATAGAATTCTGATTTGGTCTTGACCGATGCGGACAGCACCCAGATCACCGGCGCCACGATGGACGCGGCGAAGACTGTCACCAACACGTAGGTGAGCCCGCGCGTCGCCGCCGCCGACGCGGCCACCCGGCTCACCAACGTCCGGGGGCGCCCTGAGGCTGGGCTGGTCATCAGAACTGCACCTCCTCGCGCTCGGTGACCCGCGACACGACGAGGGACAGCACGAAGGAGAAGGTGAAGACGACCACGCCGATGGCCATGCCATAGCCGTAAGTCGAGTTGGGGGAGGCCTGTTCGTACATGTAGCGCAGGAGCACCTCAGACGCGCCGTCGGGGCCGCCGCCAGTCTTCGCTGTGACCAGCGCGACGG
>JAITLE010000281.1 GCA_031278075.1 Bifidobacteriaceae bacterium
CGTGTATGAGGCCCAGGTTCGCCTCTCGGCCGAAGACGCGCCGTTGCGGCGCTCCCACGAGGCGGTCCTGGGCGCAGCGATGGAACGCGTGCGCGCTGACCTGAGCCGGCGAGGCGTGACCGGCGCGGGCGGCACGGCATCGGGCGTGGGGAAAGGCCGTCCGCCTGTCGTGATCATGGCGCACGCGTTCGTGGCCGGCGGCCAGGGCAGCGACTCGGAGCGGGACTTGACGGTCGGCGGCGTGGATCGCGCGCCTGCCTCGGTGTTCGCCGGGGCGGACTACGTGGCGTTGGGCCACCTGCACGGCCCGCAGGTGGTGAAAGGCGCCGCGGGTCAACTGCTCCGCTATTCGGGTTCGCCGTTGGCCTTCAGCTTCTCAGAGACCGGGCACACCAAGTCCACGGCGGTGGTCCACTTCGACGGGGGGATCGCGGGCGCTGAGTTGGTTCCAGCACCGGTGCCAAGGCCATTGGCGCAGGTCAAAGGCCGGTTGGAAGTTCTGGAATCGTCCGCCGCAGACCACTTGGTGAACGTGTGGTTGGACGTGACGGTGACAGACCCGACCTGGCCGGAGGATTTGGCGGCGCGGCTCAGGCGTCGCTTCCCGCACCTGCTCAAATGGGGACACGAACCGGAGGGCTTGGAGCGTGCTCGATCCTTTGCCGACGTGACTCGGGCCAGTCAACCGCAAGAGGTGGCGGCGCAATTCATCGAATATGCGGGCGGGGCGCCAGCCGCCCCGGAAGAATTGGCCGAAGTCGAATCGGCGCTCGCCGCGGCGCGGAAAGGCGGGACGAAGTGAGGATCCACGAGCTCTCGTTTGGCGCGATCGGGCCCTTCGCCGGACATGAGGCCATCGATTTCAAGAACTTGACCCAATCGGGCCTGTTCTTGCTGGAGGGGCCGACGGGCGCGGGCAAATCGACCGTGATTGACGCGCTCGTTTTCGCGTTGTTTGGCGCGCTCGCCGATTCTGAGGCTGACAAGCATCGAATGCGCTCGGACTACGCGGCCGCGGCGGATGAATCGTTCGTGAGCTTGACCTTCGAGGTCGCGTCCGGGATTTACCGCATCCGGCGCACACCTCAATACGAGCGTCCGAAGAGACGCGGCGCCGGCGCCACGACCGCCCAGAGCACGGCCAGGCTGTGGCGTTTCACCAGCGCCAACGACCGGACCGGCGAGTTGGTCTGCGGCAACGTGGCCGAGGCCTCGCAAGAGGTGGCGCGGATTCTGGGGCTGAGCCGGGCGCAATTCACCCAGACCGTGGTGCTGCCGCAGGGCCAATTCGCCCAGTTCTTGCGCGCGGGCAACGACCAACGCAAGGAGCTGCTGCAACGGATCTTCGGGACGGAGATCTACCAGGCGCTCGTCGAGGAGTTGCGGGCCCGCCGGTTGGCCGCCTCGCGCCGAATCGACACGTTGGCTGGGGCTGTGCGCGTGGCAGCCCACGATCTGGCTGTGGCGTGGCCGTCCGCCAGGTCGTCACATCCGGGCGGGGACGGCATCGGCGGCGGAGCCGGCGGGCGAGACGAAGCGGGCGGTGCGGACGGTGCGGACGGCATCGGCGGCGGGGCGACGAGCTGGCCGGGCGGGGGCGGAGCCGGCGGGCGAGACGAAGCGGGCGGTACGGACGAAGCGGACGGGGCGGACGGCATCGGCGGCGGGGGGAGCACTGAGGAGGAGATCGCGGCCGCGGTTGACGCGCTGATCGGCGGGCAGGGCGCCGCCGCGCTGGAAGCCCTGGCGGGCGAGGCGCTGGCTCAGGCGAACCGCGCCCGGGACCAGGCAGAACGGAGCCTGACTGAGGCGAGCGAGGCGGCGCGGGCGGCCCGAGCCGCGGCGGTCGGGGCGTCGGACCGAGCCAAGGGCGCGGCTGAGCGCGCGCGGCTCGAAGCGCGGCTCGAAGCGCTGGCGGCCGCCGAACCGGAGCGGCGGCAAACCGATGGGCGCATCACTGCGGCACGGCGGGCGAGGGAGGTCCTGCCGCTGGTCGCGGCCGCCGAGGCGGCGGAAGGCCAGCAGCGCGAGGCGGCTGACGCCGCGCGGGCGCTGGGCCTGTTGCAGCCGGACGAGCCGCTTTCCCGCCTCGACGAGACGCGCTACCAGACTGCGCTGGACAGCGCGGCGCTAGCGGAAAACCAGGCCGTCGAGCGGTTGGAAGCGGCCCAGCAACTCGATGCGGCCCGGCGCTCGGAGATTGCCGCCAAGGAATCTCTGGGCAAGACCCTTCAGGCGGCCGAAGCCGCGGACAAGGCCGCTCAAGAAGCCGAGGCAGCTGCCACGCGCGCAGCCGATGAGGCGCCGCGCGTCAAAGCTGAGATCGCGCGACTGATGGGCCTGGCCGGCCATGTCGCGGCCCATCGGGCGGCCGTGGACCGATCGGCCGCCCTAGCTGGGGCGTTGGACCAGGCGAAACGGGTCTTCGTCGTGGCCGGCGCCGAGGAGCGGGCCGCCCGCGAGGCCCGTCTGGCGGGCATCGCCGGCGAGATGGCCGAGGCGTTGGTGACGGGCGAGCCTTGCCCAGTCTGTGGTTCGACCGAGCACCCGGCGCCGTCAGCCCGAGCGGTTGGCGCGGTCACCCTGCAAGACGTCAAGAAGGCCGAACGAGCCCGCGAGCAGGCCGAGACGAGTTATGAGGCGGCCGCCAAGGCGGTGGAGGCAGCCGCGCACGAGGTGGCCGAGTTGGCGGCCTCGGCCGCCGGAGCTGGGGCCGAGCAAGTGGCGGAGCAACTAGCCGCGGCCCGCGCTGAGCTGCGTGACCTCGGAGAACCGGCCGCGTTGGCGAAGGCCGCGCTGCGCGCCGGGGCACAAGCGGAACAGGCGCGACGCGCGCTGGCGGCGCAGGCGGAAGCCCTGACGGCCGCTCACGACAAGGTGATGCGGCTCGTGGGGCAAAGCGCCGGCCCGTCGGCGAGCGGCGAGCAGGCTGCGGCGGACGGCGTGGACGGCGTGGACGGCGCGGATGGCGTGGATGGCGTGGCGGTGGCGCAGGCGGCGCTGGACGCGGCATCGGCTGCGAAGCAGCGGGCCCGAGCGGAGCTGACCGCGGCGCGAGAAGGGACCGCGGCCTGGCAGAAGGCCGCAGAAGCCGCGGCGGCCGCCGCAGCCGCGCTAGGCGCCGCGGGCTTCGCCTCAGCCGCCGCGGCGCGCGCCGCGCACATGCCAGACGACCAGATCAAGCGCCTCGCCGAGGAACTCACCCGAGCCGCCGCCGAGTTCCTCGCCGTTCGGGAGCGTCTGGCCGACGCCGCGCTGGTCGCGGCGGTCGGGGATCCCGCCACGCTCGAGGCCGAGGCGCGGCGCGCCGAGGCCCAGGCCGATGCCGTCGAGCTCGCGGAACGGCGTCTGACCAGCGAGTTGGCGCTGGCCGCCGCCGCGGCCGAGCGTACGGCGGAAGCGGCCAAAGCTGTCGGAACCACGGCTGACGCGTTCGACCAGGGCCGGCGGCAAGCGGCGGCTCTGGTGCGGGTGGCGGAGCTGACCGCCGCTGGAAACGGGAACCTGCGGGGCGTGGACCTGCCCACTTATGTCCTGATCAGGCGTTTCGAGGAGGTGATCGCGGCCGCGAACGACCGCCTCGCTCCGATGTCGGCGGGCCGGTACCGGCTAGAGCACTCCGAGACGAAGGAGGCGGTGCGCGGACGCCGCACCGGCCTGGCGCTGCGGGTTCGCGACAACCAGACCGGTGAGCCACGCGATCCGCGGACGCTGTCTGGCGGGGAGACGTTCTATGTCTCGCTGGCGTTGGCATTGGGCTTGGCGGATGTGGTCACCGCTGAGGCCGGCGGGATCAGCTTGGAGACTCTCTTCGTGGACGAGGGTTTCGGTTCTCTCGACAACGAAGCTTTGGACGCGGTCCTGACCCAACTCGTCAGGCTGCGGGACGGCGGCAGGGTGGTCGGGATCGTCTCCCACGTTGAGGCCCTCAAACAGGAGATCCCCGAACGCGTCGAGGTCCGGCGCTTGGCTGGCGGCGGCTCCACCCTGCGCCTTCGCGCCTGAGCCGCGCGGCTCAGGCGCCTTGGCGGGTCCGTGCGCCGTCTGGTGCGGTTGACCCCGATCCGGAGGGGTGTGACCATTCCTACACTTCTCCCGCCTGAACCGAGAAGTGTAGAGTTACGCGCCCCGCGCCGCGGCGCCCGGGTTGACCGCGAACCCGCCCGGGTCGTGTTTCCGCAGGTCAAAGCCCTGCGACGGTTCCGGGCTGGTGGACGCCGATCCGGGCGGGCGCGAGCATTCCTACACTTTTCCCGCCAGAACCGAGAAGTGTAGAGTTCCGCGTCCCGCGCCGCGGCGCCCGGGTTAGCCGTGAACCCGCCGGGTCGTGTTTCCGCAGGTCAGGACCCTGCGGCGGTTCGGGTCCCATTGACGCCGATCCGGGCGGACGTGACCATTCCTACACTTCTCCCGCCAGAACCGAGAAGTGTAGAGTTCCGCGTCCCGCGCCGCGGCGGGCCT
>JAITLE010000002.1 GCA_031278075.1 Bifidobacteriaceae bacterium
TCCAGGACGGTCCCCGCCAGCGCCAACCCAGCCAGCGGCGCGATGCCGAGGTGCCCCACGATGGCGCTGTCCACCATCACGAACAGCGGTTCGGCCGCCAACGCGCCCAAAGCCGGCCAGGCCAGCGCCAGGACGCGCCGCCGGGCCGATGGCGACGGGGGGCCGCCGGGGTTCACGGCACCCGGCGCAACCAGGCGGGGTTGGCGAACTTCCGCTCCACCAGCTCGGCGGCGCGCTCCAGTTCCGATGGCGTCGGGGCCGAACGCTCCAAGCCGTGCAGCGATTCGAAATGAGCCACCAAGGCCTCGACGATGGCGGCCCGGGGCAAGCCGGTTTGCGAGCGCAGCGGGTCGACCCGTTTGGCGGCCGATTTGGTGCCTTTGTCGGACAGCTTCTCGCGGCCGATGCGCAGCACCTCAAGCATTTTGGCGGCGTCGATGTCGTAGGCCATGGTGACGTGGTGCAGCACCGCGCCATCGGCGAACCGCTTCTGGGCGGCGCCGGCGATCTTCCCGGCTGGGCTGGCGATGTCGTTGATCGGCTGGTAGGAGGCGTCGATGCCGAGGCGGCGCAGCCCGCCCACGCACCAGGCGTCGAGGAAGGCGTAGGAGTCAATGAAACTCATGCCGTCCACCAGGGACTCCGGCACCACCAGGGAGTAGGTGATGGTGTTGCCGGGCTCGACAAACATGGCCCCGCCGCCCGAGACGCGGCGCGCCACGGTGACGCCGTGGCGGCGGGCGGCGGCCTCGTCCACCTCATTGGACCAGGATTGGTAGGAGCCGATGATGACGGCGTTGCCGGCCCACTCCCAGATCCGCAAGGTGGGGCCGCGCCGCCCGGCCGCCAACTCCTCGGCGTAGACCTGGTCCAGCGCCATCTGGGTGTGGGGGTCGCGGGGTTGGTCTTGGATCAGCGTGAAAGTGTGGTCCGCCCAGGTCGAGGACTTGCCCAGGGCGCGGCGCGCGGCGATGGCGACCGCCGCCGGGTCGAACCCGACCAGCGTGTCGGTTGGCTCAAGCGCCCGCTTGACGCGCTCAGCGAGGTTGGCGGCGGCCTCATCGGCCGGGGCGCCCACCAGGGACGCCTCAATGCGGTCCAGCGCCGAATCCGGCTCCAGAAAGAAGTCTCCGGCCAGCTTGAGCGCCGCGAGCTTCCCGTCCCGCGCCTCAACCTCAACGGAAACCAGCTTTCCACCAGGTGTTTTGTATTCGCCATGCACCCGGTAAGGCTAGCCCGTCCACAGATGCCGGGGCCAATCACGCCGTAACGCGCCGCCGCGCCGCCGCGCCGCCGCCTGATGGTGCGCCATCAGGGACTCGAACCCCGAACCCGCTGACACGAAATCAAGTGCCGCCCCACCATCAGGGCGAGCCTACCTCGACCAAGGCCACAGGGTCGACACCGCCTCTGACCAGTGTATTCATCCAACTCAACAAGGGGCCATCTAGAACCATTGGGACTCGTTCAACCGAATAATGAAGGGTCCAAAACGGGTCCGAAACGGGTCCAAAACCGCTATGGAGGGTCCAAAAGCGGGTCCACTCAGAACATCGGTCCCAAAGCCGCCCTTGGCCGCCTGCTTCGCTCAATCAGTTCCCGCCAGCCAGGCCGAGAGCGGTGGCCATCCGGTCGGCGGTCCGGGCGGCCCCGGCCTTCCTGATCGCTGCCAGGGTCGAGGCATCCGTAGCGCCCTTGAAGTGCCTCACGGCCGACTGATGCGCGGCGACCATCTGCGGCGAACAGTCGTCGATGAGTTGGACGAACAACATGTCGGGCGTCATCGCCATCACGTCCCGGTCGTCGTCGTCCGGCAGGACGTACCCTTCCAGGCGGGCGAGATCCTTCGCCTCGGGTGTCGCAAGCGCCGCCGGGTACGTGTCGGTCATGGCGTCGACCAGGCGCTTGGCCGACTCCTCGGTGAAGCCTGGGCGGTTGGCCACCAAGTGGTCGGTCATGTCTTGGAGGATCTGGGCGCTCCAGTGGACGGCCACGATGTCCTGGTCCGCGGCGTACAGCAGGTAGTCGCGCAGCGACCTGGAGTACAGGACGTTCGCGTCTGCGACGACGACGCGCAGCCCAGTCGGCAGTGGGACCGGGACCTCGGTCACTCAGACAATCCTAGATCGTTCTCCAACTCCGAGAAGCGGACAAGCGCTTCGTGCCGGCGTTTGCGCTCGCGGGCGTGCCACGCCGTGACATCTGCCGCGGCGATCCTGTGGTGGGAGCCGACCTTGCGGAACGGCAACTCTCCCTGGTCCATCAGTCTGCGCACATAGGGCCGCGACACGCCCAGCATCTTCGCGGCGTCCTCCGGGCTGATTTCCTTGGGGACCCGCGAGAAGACGATCTCTTGACCGTTGACCTGAGCATCGACCACTTGGGCGACAAACTCCACCGTCTCGCGCGACAGTGACAACAAAAGCTCGTCGCCGTCACTTTCCAGGGCACGGTGGAGCGCCTGACGGTCACGTTGCAGCACAGGACTCATAACCACCTCCGAACTGGGTCTAATTGAAATAACTGTAGCGCATCGGATGCCCCGCGGGTCACCGAAACTTCTCCCGCGTCCAATGGCGAGTGCCGCTCAAAGCCTCCCGACGCGCCCGGCGTCGGTCTCAAGCAGCTCCGCCGCCTGAGCGCGGGCGATGTTCTCGATCCGTGTGGCGGCGTCCGACCCAACGCGTCCGCCGGGTCGGCCCCGCCCCCGCTCGACGCCACCAGGGCGGCCAGCAGCCGCAACATGACCTGCTCGCCGCTGAAGCGAGCTTTGATGGCGGCAGTGGCCGCCGCGTCCGAGGCTTGCGCCGCCACAGCGGAGGCGACCTCGCGTGCGACCCGCCCGGCGGCCTGGGCGGTTGCCCCCGCGGCAACGCAGTGGCGACAGTCCTGTTGGACGAAGGCACGCCGCCCACCACGGTAAGGGACTACCTGCGGCATGACGACCTCAAAACCACGCTCCAATACGCCGGCAAGACAAGCGGC
>JAITLE010000054.1 GCA_031278075.1 Bifidobacteriaceae bacterium
CCTCGCCTGACGCTACGCTGTGCGCCATCAGGGACTCGAACCCCGAACCCTGACGTTCAGCTCAAGCCTGGGAGCCCCGGTGATCTCACCCCCCTGAGCAGCCTTTGTGCCGCTGCCCGCTCGGCCGGATGTCATCGGACGCCTCGTCCCCCCAGGTGTGCCAGCCGGGCCGCGCGTATCGCGCGAACAACTCCAGGTACGGCCCCGGCGAACACCGTTCGATCAGCTCGTACTGCTCGTCGGGTTTGCGTGAGTGCTCGCGTTTGGTGTCTCGATCATGTTGACCTGGCTGCGCGCCGCCGGCAGGGTCCGCGTGGACCCGCGCACCCCGAGCAGGATCAACTCGGTGACGTTGCGGAAGTAGAACCCGACACCCCGCCCGTCCGGGCCGCCGTCTTTGCGGCGTTTCGCCCAGACGACGTTGGAGACGTGCCGGAACCCCAATCCTCCATCACTCTCAGCCCATCCACGAGCAGAGCGTTGGGAACCCAGAGGTGGGCGTCGTCGGCCGCGCTGACCGCGGTCAAGGCGTTGGCCGACGAGTTCGGGATGGAGCACGCCGTCCTCGTCGGAGACCGGGGCATGGTGACCAACACCAGGATCACAGACCTCAAGGACATGGAGATGGGCTGGGTCGGCGCGCTCAAACACGCCCAGATCAAAGCCCTGGCCGACGACCAGGGCCCACTCCAGATGAGCCTGTTCGACAGGCGGGACCTGGCTGAGATCACGTCCCCCGACTACCCCGGCGAGAGGCTGATCGCCTGCTCGAACCCGTCGGCCGGAGCCCACCGGGCCGCCAAGAGGGAACGGCTCGTCCAGGCCACCTTGGACGACCTCGCCAAGGTCATGGCCCGCGTCGAAAAGGGCCGCCTACGCTCCGAGCGGGCGATCGGGGTGGCCGTCGGCAAAGTCGTGGACAACCACCACGCCGCCCGGTTCGTCCAAGTGCGCATAGGCCCCGCCGAGCTCGCCTACGGCCGCGACCAGCCCGCGATCACCCAAGACGCGCTCCTCGACGGCGTCTACGTGATCCGCACCAGCATGACCGCTGACCAGATGGGCGCCGCCGACGGAGTTCCGCGAAGAAGGCCTCGACCCGGAAACTGGCCGACGCGAGCAGGGCACGGTCGTTCAGGGGCGTGCTCGAGCACCTGTCCCTCGTCCAACGCTCCACGGTGAGCGTCACCGTCGCAGCCCACACGACCACCCTCGAGCGGACCGGCGTCCTGGACCCCGTCCAAGCTGAGGCGTTCCGCCTGATCGGCGCGCGCATGCCGGACAGGTTCACGCCGTCATAGGCCCTGTTGCCAGGAGAACACGCCCCAACAGCCTCCCGGCCCAGCAAAACCCCAGGCCAGCCCCGACCCCACCCATCCGCAAGCCACCAACAACACGTAACATCAGCCTCGACACCGGATGATCTCGGCACGGGTGACATCGGCGCCCGGTCACGCTCATCCCGGGGCCCGCTCAGCCGGGGCCTGCCCCCCCAAGCGACCCGATTAGACGTTGAAACCCAACGCGCGGAGCTGTTCGCGCCCATCCGGGGTGATCCTGTCCGGGCCCCACGGCGGCGACCACACCCAGTTGATGTCCACGCCCGTGACCAAGCCTTCCAGCGCGGCCGCCGCCTGTGATTCGATCAGATCCGTCAACGGGCAGGCCGCCGAGGTGAGCGTCATGTCGACAGCCGCCCGCCCCGCGCCGTCGATCGACACCCCGTAGAGCAGCCCCAGATCCACCACGTTGATGCCGAGTTCCGGGTCGATCACGTCCCGCAGCGCCTCCTCCACGTCCGCGGCCGTCGGCAGCGCGGCGGACGGCGCCGAGGCCGCCACGCGGGCCTCAGGGGGCGGCGGGAAATCGCTCGAAGTGTAAGGCGAGCCGGACATGATCAAATCCCTTCTGGCACGCGCGCGGGACTCGCATCCCCCGCGAGAGCCTTGCTCAAAGCGTCCTTCAGCGCCATCCAGCCCAGGATGGCGCATTTGACGCGCATCGGGTAACGCGACACGCCAGCGAAGGCCAGCGCGTCGCCGAGGGCATCCTCGACAGCCGCAGAGACCGGAGCCCCACGCGAACGCATCAGCTCCGAGAACAGCGCGTCAAGCTGCTCCACCCGGTCCACGGGCAGCCCGGCGACCAGCTCCGTCATGATCGAGGCAGACGCCTGCGAGATCGCACAGCCCTTGCCGTCCCACGCGACCTGGCTGAGGCGCGAACTGGGCCGGTCGGCATCGGGCGGCGCGTCCAACACCACGCGCAGACGCACCTGGTCCCCACAGGTCGGGTTGACCTGGAACGACTCGCCGTCGAACGGCTCAGTCAAACCTTTGCCCTGCGGATGGCGGGCGTGATCCATGATCAGCTCTTGGTAGATCGAGTCGAGCGAACTCACCGAACCACTCCGAAATAGCCTCTCACCTGCGACAATACCTCCACGAAGCGATCAATTTCAGCGGCTGTGTTGTACAGCCCGAGCGAAGCCCGGGTGGACGCCGTGACCCCGAAGGCGCGGTGGATCGGCTGCGCGCAGTGATGGCCCACCCGGACGGCGAGCCCGAAGTCGTCCAAGAACTGCCCCGCGTCGTGCGGGTGGACCCCCGCGATGTCGAGCGCCACCGCCCCGGTCCGGCCCCGCGCCGCGGTCGGGCCGAGCACGCGCACACCGGCGAGCGCGCCCAACTGGTCCAACAGCCGGGCGGTCAGGGCGCGCTCGTGCGCGGCGATGCGGTCCATCCCGAGCGCCGCCAGATACCCCACGGCCGCAGCCCAGCCGATCGCCTGCGCCACCGGACCGGTGCCGGCCTCGAAACGGGTCGGCGGCGGCTGGAAGGTCGCCTCGCTCATGGTGACGATCTCCACCATGGACCCGCCGGTGAAGCCGGGAGGCATCACCTCCAGCAGCTCTGAACGGCCAAGCAGGGCGCCGATCCCGTTCGGCCCGAGCATCTTATGAGCCGAGACGGCCGCGAAGTCCACGCCGAGCGCCCCGAAGTCGAACGGCAGGTGCGGCGCCGACTGGGCGGCGTCCAACACCGTCAGCGCGCCCACGGCCTGGGCCGCCCGGACCACGGTCGCCACATCGGTGATCGCGCCGGACACATTCGAGGCGTGAGTGAACGCGACCAAGCGAGTCCGGGGCGTCACCGCGTCAGCCAAATCGTCCGTCCGGACGCGGCCCTCCGCGTCGACCCTGAGGTAGGCGAGCTGCGCCCCGGTCACGGCGGCGAGCCGCTGCCAGGGCACCAGGTTGGAGTGGTGTTCGGCTTGGGTGACCACGATCCGGTCCCCCGGCAGCAGCGCGAAGCGGCGCGCGGCGCCCTCCGCCCGGCCGCCCGCCGCCGCTGTCAAGCTCGCCACCAGCAGGTTGATCGCCCCGGTGGTCCCGGATGTGAACACCAGCTCCCATGGCGCGGCGCCCAAGAACGCGGCGATCTTGGTGCGGGCGTCCTCATAGGCCTCCGTCGCCTCGGCGGCCAGTTGGTGCGCGCCGCGGTGGACGCCCGCGTTGCGGTTCTCCGCGAAGTCTCGCATCGCGTCCTCCACCACTCTGGGGCGTTGCGCGGTGGCCGCTGTGTCGAGGTAGACGAGGCGGTGGCCGCCGGCGAGTCGGCGGCCCAGGACGGGGAAGTCGGCGCGGATCGCGACCAACTCGGCGGCGGTCAGCCCGCCTTCAGGCTGTGGTGAGGAACCGGTCATAGCCCTCTGCCTCCAAGCGGGCCGCCAGGTCCGGCCCGCCTTCTTCCGCGATCCGCCCCGCCACGAAGACGTGGACAAAGTCCGGCCGGATGTGGTCCAAGATCCGCGTGTAGTGGGTGATCAGCATGATCCCCGCGCCGGTTGTGGCCTGAGCGCGGTTGACGCCCTCCGAGACGACCCGCAAAGCGTCCACGTCCAGGCCGGAGTCCGTCTCGTCAAGGATCGCGATCTTCGGCCGCAGCAACTCCAGTTGCAGGATCTCATGGCGCTTCTTCTCACCGCCGGAGAACCCCTCGTTGACCGACCGTTCCGAGAACTCCCTGTCAAACCTCAACGCGTCCATCGCGGCCCCGACCTCTTTGACCCAGGCCCGCAGCGGCGGCGCCTGGCCGCTCAGGGCCGTCCTGGCGGTGCGCAGGAAGTTCGCCACGGTCACGCCCGGCACCTCGACGGGGTATTGCATCGCCAGGAACAGCCCGGCACGGGCGCGTTGGTCCACGCTCATGGCCAGCAGGTCCTCCCCGTCCAGAGTCACCGAACCCTGGGTCACCTGGTACTTCGGGTGCCCTGCGAGCGAATACGCCAAGGTCGACTTGCCGGAGCCGTTCGGACCCATCAGCGCGTGTGTCTCACCAGACCGGACGGTCAAGTCGACTCCGTTCAGGATCGGTTTGACTCCCTCCGGCGTGTCGACGCTGACATGCAGGTCGCGGATCTCAAGCGTGGTCATCTGCCGTCTCTCCAATCTCGACGAACACCAGACCGCCCTCGATCGCGATCGGGTAGGTCGGCACGGGCGCCTTGGCGGGCAGGTTCTCCGGCACGCCGGTCTCGAGCGAGAAGCGGGAGCCGTGGCCCCAACACTCGAGAGTGCAACCCTCGAACTCGCCTTCCGACAACAACACCGGGCCGTGCGAACACACGTCCCCGATCGCGTACCAGGCGCCGTCCGCGGTGTGGGCCACCACGATCGCCCCGGTCCCGGTGGCGCCCTGCTCCATCGCGTCACCGATCACCTCGGGGTTCGCCCCGAACTTGACTTGGACGGCTTTGACCTCGCCCAGACCGATCTCCTCGGCGGGCGCGATGCGCAGCAAGCTCATGGCAGGGGTCTCCTTCGCTGGTCTAGTTTCGCGTCGACGGCGGCGCGCAGCGCCGCCTCGATCTCATCTGAGCCGATCCGCCCGATCAGTTCGGCGAAGAAGGCGTGCACCACCAGCGAGCGCGCCAACTCCGCCGGGATGCCGCGGGCCTGCAGGTAGAACAGTTGCTCCTCGTCGAACCGGCCGGTGGCGCTGGCGTGGCCGGCGCCCTCGATCCGGCCGGTCTCGATCTCGAGGTTCGGCACGGAGTCCGCGCGCGCGCCCTTCGACAGGACCAGGTTGCGGTTCTCCTCATAGGTGTCGGTGCCCTCCGCCCGCGAGCGGATCAGCACGTCGCCGACCCACACCGAACGGGCCGACGGCCCCAGCAGCGCCCCTTTGTAGGTCGCCCGCGAGACGCAGCTGCGCCCCTGGTGGTCGATGAACAGCTGCGCCTCGTGGTGCTGCCCCGAATCGGTCACGTTGATCCCGAGCGCCTCCACCTGGGCGCCCTCGCCGGCCAGCTCGATGTGCGGCGTGACCCGCGTGAGCGCCCCGCCGAGCGAGACCACGACGTGTCTGAGCCGCGCGTCCTTCAGGAGCCGCGCCCGGTGCGAGGCCGCATGCACCGCGCCCGCAGCCCAGTCGTGGACAGCGACGACAGTCACGTCCGCGCCCTCCTCGACCGTGATCTCCACGCCTTCAGCCAGGCGCGCCAGCCCTGTGTGTCGCAGCAGCACGATGCCGCGCGCGTCACGTCGGGCGCGAATCGCCACATGTGCCGCTGATGGCAACGGGGTCCAAGAGCCGTCGCCGCCGACCAGACTGACCTGGGTGATCGCCGCCGGGTCCGTCCCCGCCAAAGTGACGAGTGTAGCCGTCCGGCTGGCCGCCCAAGCGGCAGCGGCCAGACGGTCGCCCGGGGCGGGCGCCAAGCCGATGGCCGGGTGGTCTAATCCGACCTGTTCCACCGAGACGCCTGGCCCGGGCGGTCCGGCGACTTCCACCGCCACGTCGGCCGCCAGGTCGGGATCGCACAAGCGGGCCAAGTCCGCGATGGGCGTGAACCGCCACTGCTCCTCACGCCCCGTGGGCTTCGGGAAATCCGCTAGCTGGAACGAGCCGAGGCGTCGCGCGCGCGAGGCGGTCTCGAGGCCCACGGTCAGCCCACCGACCCTTCCATCTGCAGCTCGATCAGGCGGTTGAGTTCAAGCGCGTACTCCATGGGCAGCTCCCGGGCGACTGGTTCGACAAAGCCACGCACGATCATCGCCATGGCCTCTGTCTCCGCGAGTCCCCGGGACATCAGGTAGAACAGCTGGTCGGCGGACACCTTGGACACGGTCGCCTCGTGTCCCATCGTCACGTCGTCCTCGCGGACGTCGACATAGGGGTAGGTGTCAGTCCGTGAGATGTCGTCCACGAGGAGCGCGTCGCAGATCACCGACGATCTGGCGCGCTCCGCGCCCGGCTCGATATGGACCAGGCCGCGGTATGAGGTGCGCCCGCCGCCGCGCGAGATCGACTTCGAGACGATCGAGCTGGACGTGTCCGGGGCGTCGTGGACCATCTTCGCCCCGGTGTCTTGGTGCTGGCCTTCCCCCGCGAACGCGATCGACAGGGTCTCGCCTCGGGCGCGCGGGCCAGCCAGGACGCAGGCCGGGTATTTCATCGAGATTTTGGACCCGATGTTCCCGTCCACCCATTCCATGACGCCGCCCTCTTCGACCCGGGTGCGTTTCGTGACCAAGTTGTAAACATTTGTCGACCAGTTTTGGATGGTCGTGTAGCGGACCCGGGCATCCTTTTTCACAATGATTTCCACGACGGCCGCATGCAGGGAGTCGGTCTGATAGATCGGCGCCGTGCAGCCTTCCACATAATGTACGTAGGACCCCTCGTCAGCGATGATCAAGGTCCGTTCGAACTGGCCCATGTTCTCCGTGTTGATCCGGAAATAGGCCTGCAGCGGGATGTCGACCCGGACGCCCGGCGGAACGTAGATGAACGAGCCGCCGGACCACACCGCGGAATTGAGAGCCGCGAATTTGTTGTCGCCCGGCGGGACGATTGTCCCGAAGTGCCTCTGGAAAATCTCCGGGTGTTCTCGCAACCCCGTGTCGGTGTCCAAGAAGACCACCCCCTGGGCCGCCAGGTCCTCCCGGATCTGGTGGTAGACGACCTCGGACTCGTATTGGGCGGCGACACCGGCGACCAGGCGTTGTTTCTCCGCCTCAGGGATGCCCAACCTGTCATAGGTCCGCTTGATCTCCTCCGGGAGCGCGTCCCAGCTGGTCGCTGGCCGGTCGACCGGGCTGACGTAGTACTTGATCGAGTCGAAGTCGATCCCCGAGAGGTCGGCGCCCCACAGCGGCATGGGCTTGGCGTCGAACAACTTCAGCGCTTTGAGCCGAAAGGCCGTCATCCAATGGGGCTCCGCTTTGCGCGCGGAGATCTCCTCGACGATTTGCCGGGTCAGGCCGCGCTTGGCGGCCGCCCCCGCGGCGTCTGAGTCATGCCAACCGTACTGGTAGTGGCCGATTGACGCGATCGCCTCGTCTTGGCTGAGTTGACCGGCGCCCGGCGCGGGCGTGCTCATGCGGCGCGGTCCTCGCCGGCGGTCAGGGATTTCAACTCGAAGGCGACCGGCACGCACGTGGTGCACACGTGCTCGCCGCCGGCCAAGGTGGCGAGCCTTTGGACGTGGACCCCGAGGAGGCGCGCGATCACACGGGTCTCCGCCTCGCAGAATTCGGGGAAGGCCTCCGCGACCTCGTGGACCGGGCAGTGGCCTTGGCAAAGCTGGAGAGTCATGCCCTTTGGACCGGGACGCACGCTCGCGGCGTAGCCGTCCTGGTTCATCGCCTCAGCCAACGCCCTGGTGCGGCTCTCCAGCTCGGGGCCCGCGGCGGCGATCGCCGCGCTGTAACGCTCTTCTAGACGCTCGGCGCGCTGTCCGGCGAAGCCGCCGACCGCGTCCGGGCCGGCGGCGCGAGCCAGGAACTCGATCGCCTCGACCGCGAGCGAGCCGTCGGCGCGTCCGAGGGCGCGCTGCGCCTGGGCCGTCGCCACGAAGTACCGGGCTGGCCGGCCGCGGCCACGCGTCCCCTGGGGCGCCGGACCGCGGTGCTCCACGATGAAGCCGTCCGCCTCGAGTTCGCCGAGGTGGCGCCGGATCCCGGCGGACGCCAGCGTGAGCGTCCCCGCCAACTCGACCGCCGAGATGGGGCCGTCCGTGACGACAAGCCGCAGGATTTGCGCTCGGGTGGCGCCGTCGGCATCGGCCACCGTTCCGGCCTGACGGGCCAAACCGCTCCCCTTCCCCTATAATCCGCAACACATTCGTGTTGAAAAACCCTGTCGATGCTAGTCGGAAATCTGTGCCGAGTCCAATCGCCGGCGGCGACTGATCCCCCCCGCCAACACGATCACCAAAGCGAGCGTCAGCACGCCCGACTGCACCGCGGTCATGTCCCGCTGGGTGTCGCCGACGGCGGCGAGCAGCGCCATGACGGCCGTCGAACAACCCGACTGGACACACCCGATCAGGGCGGAGGCCGCCCCGGCCGCCTCGCCGTGCCGAGTCAGCGCCAAAGCAGAGGCGTTGCCCGGCACGAATCCGTTGACGAACAGCAGCGCCGCCACCCCGGCCACCATCGCCCAAAGCCCACCCCAGGCCACAAAACTGAACACGAATCCGGCGACAGCCAAGCCCAACTCCACCGGCAACATGGTCATCAACAGCCGCCGCGGGCGGAACCGGTGCACCAGCGCCGCGTTGGCCTGCGCCCCGGCCACCATGAACACCCCGCACAACGCGAAGATCAGGGCGAACGCCCCCGAGGACTGGCCGTAGCGGACCCGGACCAGGAACGGCGAGGAGATCACCCAGGCCATCATCGCCGACATCGCGAATCCTGGGATCAGCGCGTACCCCATGAAACGGTGATCGCGCAGCAGCACCCAGTAGGCGCGGAACGCCTGGCCCAGGCCGGTCGCTCGGGCGCGCACCGCCTCAGGCCGGGTGTCCGGCACACGCAGGTAGATCAACAACGCCAGCCCGACCCCGAACACCGCGAGGAACACGAACGTGTGGCGCCAACTGCCCAGTCCCGCCAACGCGGCGCCCAGCGTCGGAGCGAGCAGCGGCGCCACCCCGATCACCAGCATCAGCTGCGACAGCAGCTTCGCGGCCCGGTAGCCGGAGTACAGATCCCGCACCATCGCCATCGCCACCACCTGCGCGGACGCGTTGCCGACCCCCTGTAACACCCGCAACGCGATCAGCACCCCCACAGAAGGCGTGAAGACGATCCCGATCGACGCGGCCACATGCAACGCCACACCCGCGAGCACCGGGGAACGCCGCCCGTAACGATCCGCGAGCGGGCCCATCACCAACTGGCCCAGCGCGCCGCCCGCCAAAGTCGCGACCACGGTGTTCTGCACCCAGGCCCGCGACGTGCCGAGGTCGGCGGCGATCTCCGGCATGGACGGCAAGTAAATGTCCCCCGCGACCGCTCCGAGCGCCGCGATCGACCCCAACAGCCCGATCAGCCCAGCTCGGCTGGTCGGCAACTCGGGGGAGGGCATTCCAAGCAGTGTAGACCCAGCGGGCCAGGTCAGTGAGCCGCCTCCCGCCAGGACGCGCCGGCGCCGACCGAGACCGTGAGCGGCACTCGCAGCTGCGCGGCGGCAGCCATCTCGCGGCGGAGGATCTCCTCCACGACGGTCGACTCGGCATCGGCCACCTCGACCACCAACTCGTCGTGGACCTGCAACAACACGCGCGAGGCGAGGTCGGCGCGGCGGAACGACTCGTCGACCCGCAGCATCGCCACCTTGATGATGTCCGCGGCGCTCCCCTGGATCGGCGCGTTCAGCGCCATCCGCTCAGCCATCTCGCGGCGCTGCCGGTTCGGGGAGGTCAGGTCCGGGAGGTAACGACGGCGGCCGAGGATCGTCTCCGTGTAGCCGTCGTGGCGCGCCCGCTCCACCACCCCGGCGAGGTAGCGTTGGACGCCGCCGAACCGCGCGAAGTAGTCGTTGCGCAACCTCTCCGCTTCACTTTGCACGATGCCGAGTTGCCGCGCCAAGCCGTAAGCGCTCAGTCCGTAGGCCAAGCCGTAGCTCATCGCTTTGATGTTGCCGCGCTGGTCGGCGGTGACCTGCTCAGGCGCGATCCCGAAGACCCGCGCCGCCACGAAGCGATGCAGATCCTCACCCTCGTTGAACGCGTCGATCAGGGCCTGGTCGCCGGACAGATGCGCCATTATCCGCATCTCGATCTGCGAGTAGTCGGCGGTCATCAGTTCGGCGTAGCCCTGGCCGACGATGAAGCAGTGCCGCACCTGGCGGCCCACTTGGCTGCGGCCGGGGATGTTCTGCAGGTTCGGATCCGAGGAGCTGAGCCGGCCCGTCGCCGCGACCGTCTGCCCGAATGTGGTGTGGATGCGGCCGTCGTCTTGGATCGAGGAGAGGAGCCCGTCCACCATCTGGCGCAACTTGATCGCGTCGCGGTGCGCCAGGAGGTGCTCCAAGAACGGATGCTCCGTGCGTTTGAACAGTTCCGCCAGCGACTCGGCGTCAGTCGTGTGACCCGTCTTGATGCGCCTCGTCTTGGGCATCCCCAGGTGGTTGAACAGCACATCCTGGAGGGCTTTCGGGCTCCCCAGATTCACTTCCCGGCCGTCGATCGCGAGGTAGGCCTCACGCTGAGCCGCCTCGACCCTGGCGCTGAGCTCCTGACGCAGCGCGCGCAGCCGCTGTTCGTCGGCCGCGATCCCGACCCGTTCCATGCGGGCCAGCACCCCGGTGAGCGGCTGCTCCAGGGAGACCAGCAGCGCGGCGGCGCCGCGCTCCCTCAACTCGCGGCCCATCGGTTCGACCAGGCACGCGACGGCCACCGCCCGGCCGGCCAGAGCCAAGCCCAAATCCAGCGTCCCCTGGCCACCCGCCTCGGCGCCGTCCAGCCGCTCCCCGAGCAGCCGCTCGGTCAAGTCCGCCAGCTCGTAGCCACGCTGGTCCGGCCAGATCAGGTAGCTGGCGATCTCCGTGTCGAAAACCACTCCCTCCAGCGCGAAACCCGAGCCGTGCAGCCTCTGTGTGGCGCTCTTCGCGCCGTGAACCGCCTTCGGCGTCTCCTTGTCCGCCAACCAGGCCGCGAGGGTGAGCGTGTCCGCCTCGCTCAGATCCGCGGGCGCCAGCTCCCGGGCCCGCCCATCCGAGAAAGCGACCGCGATCTCCCAAGCCTCGCCGCCTCCGGGGTTGAGCCGACCAGCCACATGCAGACCAGCTGTCTGGCCGCGATGACTTAGCAGGAACGCCGCCAACGGGCCGGTGTCCAACACCGCGGGCGGAAGAGGCTGCCCGGCGGCGGCGGGTTGCCTGGTCAGCGACGCGTCCCACACGCCGGACTCCAAGATCCGGTCCTTGATCCTTCCGAACTGGAGTGACTCGAACAGCAGATCCAGTTCCTCGCGGTTGATCGCGCCGAGCCGCAGAGACGCCGGTGTGGCGGCCAGGGGCACGTCGCGGCGCAACTCGTTCAACTGGCGGTTCAGCCGGACCTGTTCCAGGTGGGCCCGCAGGTTCTGGCCGGCCACGCCCGCGATCTCGGCGGCACGCGCCATCAGCTGGTCCAGGCCGCCATATTGGTTGATCCACTTCGCGGCCGTCACCTTGCCCACCTTGGGCACACCCGGAAGGTTGTCCGAGGACTCCCCGACCAACGCCGCCAGGTCCGGGTAGAGCTCGGGCGGCACGCCGTAGCGGGCCTCCACCTCTTGCGGCGTGATCGCCGCCATGTCCGAGCCGCGCACCTGCGGATACAGGACGGTGACCCGCTCATCCACCAATTGGAACGTGTCACGGTCGCCCGACATGATGTAAACGTCCATGTCGGCTTCCGCGCCACGGCGCGCGAGCGTGGCCAGCACGTCATCGGCCTCCACGTCCGCTTCTTCGAAGTACCGGATGCCGAGGGCGCCGAGCACCTCTTGGATGAGCGGCACTTGCCCTTTGAACTCTTCCGGGGTGGCGGAGCGGGTCGCCTTGTACTCGGGGTAGATGTCCGTCCGGAACGAATGCCGCGACGCGTCGAACGCCGCGGCCACGTGCGTGGGCCGGAGCTGCTTGAGCTGTCCCACGAGCATGTTCAAGAACCCGTAGACAGCGCCCACCGGCTCGCCGGTCGAGGTGTGCAGGTCCAAAGTTTGCATCGCGTAAAAGGCGCGGAACGCGACGGAGTGCCCGTCGATCAGCAGCAGCTTGGTGCTCACCGCTCTACCTTACGCGGCACGCGGGACCGGCTCAGGCGTCGCTCGCGCCCATCTGCGCGTTGACGGCATCGGCCACTTCACGCATGGTCAGACGACGGTTCATCGACGTCTTCTGGATCCAACGGAACGCTTCCGGCTCCGACAACTCCATCCGCTTCATCAGCAGACCTTTGGCGCGTTCCACGCGCTTACGGGTCTCGAGGCGCTCTTCCATGTCGGCGATCTCATCCTCTAGCGCGACGATCTCATCGTGCCGGGCGATCGCCAACTCGATCGCGGGCAGCAGATCCGCGGCTGTGAACGGCTTGACCACGTAGGCCATCGCGCCCACGTCCCTGGCGCGGTCCACGAGTTCCTTCTGTGAGAACGCCGTCAGCATGACGACGGGCGCGACCCGGTCCTTGCTGATCTGCTCCGCCGCGCTGAGGCCGTCCATCT
>JAITLE010000069.1 GCA_031278075.1 Bifidobacteriaceae bacterium
GCAGCCACTCCAGGACCGTTTTCGCGTCGGACCATGCCCACCAGCCGCTGGCGTTCTTGGAACGGCCCAGGGAGATCTCGCGCGCGGTGATCGGGCCGCGCGCCGCGACTTCGGCGAGCACCGCGTCCACCAACTTCGGCTGCTCCGCCATCAGCTGCCGTATTTCCGCCCAGGGCCGTTCCCCCGCCTCCGCCCGCCGGAAACCGAAGTGCGGGTAAAGGTTGACGTCGATCAGACTGGCCGCGTGGCCCCAATACTCGTAAAGTCCGCCCTGCTCCAGGGCTGCCGGGCTATAGGCGCCGAGTCGGCTGAACAACGGCATCGTCTGCGCTCGGGTGAACACGTTGACTGAGTCGATCTGGAATTGAGCCAACCGCCGGATCACGTGGTTCGCGCGCCGCCCCGACGGCGGTTGCTCACGTGACGCGCCGAAGCACTGGGCCGCGAGCACGATCCGGCGGGCGCGATCAAGTGGCAAGGGGGTGACCACGGGCCCATGTTAGTCAACGCCGCGGCGGCGCGCCCCGGCGGACGATCCGTTCGCCGGGCCGTGTGCGCCCCGTGACGCCAGCCACCGGCTCAGCGTGCGCGGTCTGACAGTGTCGGAGGGCCGTGCCAGACTGTTCGGCGTGTCAGATCAAGGGGCCAGCCGCTACTCGCCGTTCGCCTATGCGACGGCGCCCAAGGCGGCGCTCTACAGGCGGGTCATGCGCGTCTTCGTAGCGGAGAAGGAGCGCTTCGCCGTCCACCTCCGGCCGGAGGAGGTGGCGCGGCTGGTCGCCGCCCAAGGCGACTCGCCGCAGCTAGATGAGTTGATCGCCGCCCTGGACACGCTGGCCCGGCCGGAATGGGGCAATCTGCTCGCGTTCCCAGACACCGCGCGGGTGGCGACCTTGGAGGACTTCCGCCGCCGCCGCATGATCTACCAGTTATCCCAGCCGGGCGAGGCCGCGGAACGAGCCCTCGAGGTCTACGACCAAGCCCTTGGGGTGCGTGGGGAACTCCAAGCCGTGGCCCTCGAGAACATCGCGGCTCAGTTGCGCGAACTCGCCGCCGCGCTCGCCGAGGAGCCCCTGGACGGGACCCGGATCCACATCGGTCTCAGGGCGCTGACCGACATTTCGCGCGACCTGGCGGACAACGCTGCCGCTTTCATGGGCTCGGTCCAACGGTCCATCGACCTGTACGGCGCGGACCTGGACGCCTTCATCGCTTACAAAGATCAACTGATCCGCTACATCGAACGCTTCTTGCAGGACTTGGTGGTGCGCGGCGGCCAGATCGCCCGCCAGCTGCAAGCCTTCGAAGCCGCCGGAGTCGACCGGATGTGCCTGCTGGTGGCGGACCGGGAGTTGGCGGATCGCCTGTTCGCGGACGAAGGCGAACGCGTGCTGGAACGCGAACTCCTGGCGGAGCGGTGGCGCGGGCGGTGGCGCGGCCTGGTGGAATGGTTCGTCTCCAGCCCGCACCGGCAGTCGGAGGCGGTGTTGTTGCGGGCCAAAGCCCGTTCGGCTGTGCCGGCGTTGCTGCAAGTGGTGGCGTCCCTGGCGGAGCGTCAGTCCGGCCGGGCAGACCGGTCGACTGACTTCCTCGCGTTGGCAGGGTTGTTCGCCCAGTTGCCCGATGACGCCGCTCGCCACCGCTTGTGGCGTTGCGCCTTCGGCTTGACCCCCGCCCGCCACCTGTCCGTCTCGCAGGAGACGCTTGAGTCCGCTGAGTTCGCCGCAGCCCAGCCCAGCACGCCGTGGGAGGAGGCGCCGCCGGTGGCGGTCAGCGCTCAGTTGCGCAAGACCGGCAACTATGAGCGGCGTGGGCCGGGCCGGGCCGTCAAAGATCGCGCCGCGGCACGCGAGTTCCTGGCGGAACGCGCCGGCGAGTTGTCCCGGCAGACCGACCGGGCGCTGGCGTCTTTGGCCGCCCGCACCCCGGCCCGCCTCTCGGAGCTCGGGGAACTGGATGAAGAGGAGTTCGGGCTGTTGTTGGCCCTGGTCGGGGACGCGGTCGCGGCGTTGGGGGACAACGGCGAAGCCGAGGTCGCCTCGCCCGACAGCGGTGTGACCGTGCGGATCAAGCGGGCGCCGGCGGGCAGGCGCGCCCACATCCGCACAGCCGCAGGCGTCTTGACGGGTCCGGACCACCTGATCGAGTTGACCAGCGGGGTGGGGGTCAGGTGACGCACGTGGCGAACAGCGACCTGGACCTAACAGACCGGGCGTCCGCGCCGCGCCACGCCGACAGCTCCGGCGGACACTACCTCCCGGACGCGGTGCTCGAGGCGAACCGCGCTGAGTTCCAGCGCGCGGCCCGGCAGATCCTCATGACTCCTTTGATCGGCGCGGCCGCCAACCCCGAAGGTTTTCGCCTGGTCCGCGGCCATTTGAGTGAGTTGCGCGACTGGTTCGCCCACCGAACCGGCTGGCGCCTCACCCACGACTCAGCGGTCATCCGGTTGAACAAGCAGATCGTTCCCACCACGCCGACCGGGCGCGCTGTGGCGTCCCACCACCCCGCCCGGACACCGGGCCGCGGCAACCCTTTCTCCGCCCGTCGTTACGTGCTGTTCTGCCTCGCGGCCGCCGCGCTCGAACGAGCGGAGGTCCAGGCCACGTTGGGGGATTTGGCTGGCGCGGTGGTCGCTCTCGCTCACGAACGCGACCTGGGCGGACTGACCTTCACCTTCGAGACCCGCGACGAACGGTCGGACCTCGCCCAGGCCATCCGGCTGCTGATCAGTTTGGGGGCGCTGCGCCGGGTGTCCGGCGACGAGGAGGCCTATGTCCAAGCCGGCGGTGACGCGGCGCTTTATGACGTGGACCGGCGGGTGCTCGCCCGTTTGTTGGCGGTGGGGGATTCACCAGCCCGGGTGGCGGCGCGGCACGGGGGCGGGCCGGTCGGCATCGGGCAATTGGAAAGCGAATTGCACCCCGCGGCGCCGGTGTACACCGAACGTGAACGGAACGAGGCGATTCGCCGGCGTTTGACCATTCAATTACTGGAGGACCCTGTGTGCTACGTCGACGAGATGACGGAGGAGGAGGCGGTCTATTTCACGCGACAACGTCTCGCGATGACGCGCCGCGTGGCGGAGCTGACGGGCTTGGAACCGGAAGTGCGGGCGGAAGGCGCGGCGATGACGGACCGGGATGATCGATTGACCGATCTGCGCATGCCTGAGGTCGGAACTGATGGGCACGCCGCGCTGCTGATCGCGGAACACTTGGCGAGCACGCGGGCGACCGCCGGTGTGCGCCTGGAAGAACTCGAGACGTTGGTGGCCGGCTGGGCGAAGGAATACAGGAGTCACTGGCGGGCCAGCGCGCGGGAGCCGGGCGCGGCGCCGGGTTTGGCCCGCGAGGCGGTCGCCAAGCTCGAAGCGTTGGGTCTGGTCCGCGCGGAAGGCGAAGTGGTGACGGCGTTGCCCGCGATCCGGCGGTTCCGTTTCGACCGGGCGCGGCTGGGTGGCGCTCAGGACCTCCCACAAGACGCGATGTTCGATTTGCTGGGGGCCGCGTCATGATGACCGATTCCCTCCCCCAGCCGACCAGAGAACGGTGGGCGCCGCTCAGGCTGGGCCTGACCGAACTGTATTTCTATGACGACGAGCAGTTTTGGTTCCGAGACGGCCGCTTGCTGCTGCGCGGCAACAACGGCACAGGGAAATCGAAGGTGCTGGCGCTGACGCTGCCGTTCCTGCTGGACGGCAGGTTGGCCCCCGCCCGGGTCGAGCCGGACGCGGATCGCGGCAAGCTCATGGAATGGAACCTGCTGCTGAAAGGCGCAGAGGATTACCTGGACCGGACGGGCTACACGTGGCTGGAATTCGGGCGGCTGGACGCCGCCACCGGCGTCCCGGAGTTCTTCACCATCGGCTGCGGGCTCAAGGCGGTGCGTGGGCAGGGAATGGCGGGGCATTGGTTCTTCACCACGCCAAGACGCGTCGGAGAATTGTCGCTGGTGGACTCGTCCGGAGTGGCGCTGACCCGCCAGCGGCTCCGTGATGAGGTGACAGCCGACGGCCGGGGGCGGGTCTTCGAGAACGATCTGGCCTCTTACCGGGCCGCGCTCGACGAGAAACTGTTCAAGCTCGGCCGCGAACGCTATGACACGCTGATCGACCTGCTGATCCAGTTGCGTCAACCGCAGTTGTCCGTCAAACCCAACGAGGCGAAGTTGGCGGACGCGCTCACGAATTCTTTGGCGCCGATCCCCGCGGCGGTCTTGGCTGACCTCGCCGAGTCCTTCCGCGCGCTCGACGAGGACAAACACCGCCTGGAGGAGATGGAGGCGATTCAGCGCGAATTGCGCCGCTTCATGCGCGAACACATGCGTTACGCGCAGGCGCAGTCTCGGTCGCGGGCCGAGGAAGTCCGGCGCACCCATTCAGCTTATGAGGATCGGGGACGGGAGTTGGCGGCCGCGAAAACGGCGGCCGACGCGGCCGGTCAACAGATCGCGGCGCTTGACGAGGCCCGCCGGACGGCCCTGCTCGATTTGACGCAGCTCGAAGCCCGGCGCGAGGCGTTGCGGGATTCGGCGGTTTGGGGCGAAGCCCGCGACCTGGAGAACACCGAACGGGAGGCCGATGCCGCCGGGCGGCGTCTCGATCAAGCCCGCGACGCCCGGGACAACGCCGTCAAAGCGGCCGCCGAAGCGCTGACGGCCGCGGAGAAGGCCGAGGGCCGGGCCTTAGAAGCGGACCAGGAGGCGGCCGCGGCGCGCGCCGGGTCTTGGGGCGCCGCCCAGGCGGCAGGTCTCGCCGACTCGCATGAGGCCGACCTGGCGAACCCGACCGAAGCCGCGCGCAGCCTGGCCCGGCGCCGGGAGCAGGCGGATCACGTCGGCCAGGCCGTCGAGGCGGCCGCTTCCGCCCAGCAATGGGCGCAGGAGCGACGGCGTGCGGCGGCCACGGCCGAGGCGGAAGCGTCCCGGCGGCGCACGGAGCGTGAGCGGGCCGACCAGGCCGCGGCGGCGGCGGGCGAGGCTCTCCTCGCCGCGAGCCGGGTCTACTTGGAAGGACTGGTCGCGCTGACGCCACCGGACCCGGATGCGGTCCTAGACCGGGTGGAGCGTTGGACGGCCGACCCGGAAGGTTGGGAGTTTCCGCTGGTGGCGGAGGTGACAGGGCTCGCCGAGGCGGCGGTCGCACGGGTCGCCGGCGAGCGCCAAAGGTTGGAGACAGAGCAGCAGACCCGCCGTGGCGAACTCGCTGACTGTTCGGCCCGCTTGGCTGAGTTGGAGGCGGGCGCGGCGCCGGGGCCGGAGCGACGGTCGACCCGCCGGGCGCCTGAGGCGGCTCGACCCCTGTTCGAGTTGGTCGACTTCGCGCCGGGCGTCTCGGCCGGCGACCGTGCCGGCCTGGAGGCCGCGCTCGAAGCGGCCGGCCTCATGGACGCGCTGGTCAGGCCCGACGGCTCGGTCACCGATCCGGCGACCGGCGATGTGCTGCTCGCGGCACGCCGCGTCGGCTGGCCGGATCCGGCCGGCCCCACCTTGGAGAGCGTGCTGACGCCGGACCCCGCGGCAGGTGATGGGGCGCCCGAGGCTGGCGTCGTGCTGGAGGTGTTGCGCGGAATCGGACTCGGGGAGGGATCCGGTCCGGTGTGGGTGGCGGCGGACGGCGCGTTCGGGTTGGGCTCGGCGGTGGGCGCCTGGGCCAAGACGGAAGCCCAGTTTGTGGGCGCGGCGGCACGCGAGCGGCAGCGCTTGGCCGCGCTGTCCGCGACCCGGGCGGCGATCCGGGCGCTGGAGGACGGCATCGGCCAGCTAGAAGCGCAGCTGGCGGAAGCGGACCGCGCGAGGAAGCTGATCGCGGCCGAGCGCGACGGGGCGCCGGCGCGGGAGCCTGTGGCCGTGGTCAGGGCGGTTCGTGAAGCGCTCACGGCCGCCCGCGAAGAACGCGCTGCGGCTAGCACGGCCGGTGAGGCCACACGGGTCGCGGACCGCGCGCGGGAAGCGGCGGACCTGAAGCAGGCGGAGGCGGAAGAGGCCGGCCGCCTGTTCGGTGTCGAGCCGACCGGCGCCGGCGTGGGCGCGCTGCGCCAAGCGTTGGGCGTCCTCGGCGAAGCGCTGGAGAAAGCCCGCGGCCGCATCGCGATGGCTGGTGAGCTGCGTGACGCCGCGACTGGCGCGGCGCGGCACGCCGACGCGCGCGCGGCCGAAGCCGCGCAGCTTTGTGCCAGCGCCGCGACAGCGGAAGTGGAGAAGGTGGAAGCCGCCGAACGTCTCGCAACCCTGCGGGCCAGCGTCGGCGCGGCGGTGGAGGAGCTGAAAGCGGAACTCGACCGGGTGGAAGCTAGCCGGCGGGAGACGAAGGCGCGGGCGGACGGCATCGCGCAACGGCTACAGAGAGCGGGTGAAGAACGCGCGGCGGCTAAGGCGAGACGCGAACAGCTGGAACTGCGGCGCGAAGAAGACTCGGCGCGGCGGGGGGAGGCGTTCGATCGGCTGAAGCGGTTCACGGCCCTCAGCCTGCTGCGGATCGCGCTGCCGGATGTCGCGGCAGGTGACCTCGGCTCCGCGGCGTCGGTGGTGAGTTTGGCGCGGCAGATCGAAGCGCGGCTCGGGGAGGTGTTGATCGACGAGGTGGCGATGACCGCGGTGCGGGAGAGCAACTCGCGGGCGGTCAACGATCTGCGGACCGAATTGGCGGTCTTCGGGCATTCGCTGGAATCCGCTGAGCACAGCGTCGGCGAGGAGATCCGCATCCGGTATGGCGACCGCGACCTGGCGGCCGACGAACTCGCGGATCACATGGCTGAGGCGATCGAGACTAAGAAGCGCACGTTGTCCGCTCGGGAACGGGAGATCATCGAGAACTATTTGATGGCGGACACGGCCGACCAATTGGCGGAACTGATAGTGGGCGCCGGGGCGTGGGTCAAGGCGCTGAACCGCGAATTGGCCTCGCGCGCGACGTCGACGGGGATGAAGATCAGGCTGCGTTGGGAACCGCGGCCTGAGGCGCCATCGGGCTTCGACCAGGTGCGCGGGCTGCTGTCGCGTTCGGGCAGGTCGTGGAGCGACGTCGAGCGCGGGAGCATCGCGGAGTTCTTGCAGCTGGCCATCGACGAGCAGCGCGTGGCCGACCCGGCGTCCGGGTGGGACGAACATCTCCGCAACGCGTTCGACTATCGGCGTTGGCACACTTTCCGGGTTGAACGTTCGCAGGGGACCAACTGGGTGTCCGGCGCCGGGCCGGCCTCCACTGGGGAGCGCGCGCTGACCTTGACTTTGCCGTTGTTCGCGGCGGCCGCCTCCTACTACAGCACCGCGGGCGCCGCGCACGCGCCCCGCCTGATCCTGCTGGACGAGGCGTTCGCTGGGATCGACAACGCCGCCCGCGCCGGCGCGATGGGATTGTTCGCCGAATTCGACCTTGACGCGGTGATGACATCTGAGCGCGAATGGGGCTGTTACCCCACCGTCCCCGGGTTGGCGATAGCGCACCTGACCCGCCAGGCTGGCGTCAACGCCGTCCACGTGAGCCGCTGGGAGTGGGACGGGTCTGAGCGAGTGGCCGGGGCCGCGCCGCCGGCCGCGGCGGCCGCGTGGCGCCGGCAGGAGTCGCCGTGAGCGGACGCGACCGCATCAGCGACCTGCGTGATTTGCTGGGTTCAGCGGACACAGCTTGGCTGGTGGGTCGTGTGCGGGAGCGGCTCGCGCGGGGTGAGGGCGCAGCTGGGGCGCAGCTAGCGGGTCGGGTGGTGTCGCGCGCGCCGACCCACGGCGAGCGGCTCGCCGTTGACCGGCTGTTGGGGCCGAGGCCGGGCCGAGGCGATTCCTTGACAGTCGACCTGACGGCGCTTGAACGCGTGTTACGCGCCGGGCTTTGGCCGGCTGGCTTGGCCGATGCCGTGCAGCAGCTCAGCGGACCGGTCACAGTGCGGCGGGACCAGCGACAGCGGGAAGCGGCCGCGTGGGCGGCGGCCGCGGCCGCATTCGAGCCCGCGGTCACGGCGCATCCGGTGTTGCGGCGGTGGTTCGATTCGTGGGCGGCGGGGGGCGGGCTCAAACGGTTGGGGCGCGCCGAGGCGAGGCGTTTGGGCCGGGCGGATTTGGACTCCTCGGGGCCCGCCGAGGTGGCGGGCGCGGCGCTTGGCGCGGCGGCGCGGGTCCTCGCCGCGCTGCCCGCGGCTGGCGAATTGCGGGCGGTGTTCGCGCAGCGGGTGTTGGGCGAGGCGCACGGCCTGGATCGCGGCCGGCCGGTGGCGGGGGTCGCGGGCGCGGCGGTCGAGGTCTTGACCGGCTGCGCCGACACCCGCGGCGCCTGGGAGGCGCTGGGGATCTTGACCTCCAACCTGGCCTCGACGGTGCTGACCTTGGGCGTCCCGGCAGTGGGTTCTGGCGGCTCGGCGGCGACCGCCGCCGCGCTTGAGGCCGCCCGCACGGAGCCGATGGCTTTGGTGCTGACCTTGGACCAGGTGCGCAGCGGGGCGATCGCCCCGCTGGACGCCACGGGTGTGGTCCTCGTGTGCGAGAACCCGTCGATCCTCGAGTCGACGGTGGCCCAGCTCCGGTTGGCGCCGCCCGCGAGCCGCGATGTGGCCAGGGCGTGCCTGGTGTGCGTCCAGGGCCAGCCGAGTGTGGCCGCGCTCGAGGCGATCGTCACATTGGCCTCAGCCGGCGCCGCGGTCCGGTACCACGGCGACTTCGACTGGGCTGGTCTGGGCATCGCGGCAGGGCTGGCTCGCACGGCGCCGTGGCGGCCCTGGCGATTCGGCGCCGCCGACTACCTGGCGGCGCTGGAGCGTTCCCGGGTGGGGGCCGCCCATCTCACCGGCCGCCCGGTGGAGTCGCCTTGGGACCCGGAGCTCGCCCAAGCGATGCGTCGGGAGGGGATCGCGCTTGAAGAAGAGGCCGTGGTCGACCAACTGGTGGAGGACGCGCTGGCCGCTTGGTGAGATCACTCGTCGCCTGCGCGGCAGGGGCCGGCTGGCAGGTGTTCGGCCAGACCGGCGAGCGCCTCCGCCAATTGATCCAGCGCGCCTGTGCCGCTCGCGAAGCTGGGGGCGGTCACGCCCACCGCGAGAGCGACGCAGCCGCCCGCAATTGGCGCCTGACCGAATTGGCGGACCACATAACCGCCCTGGTCGGGGCTCCAACCGCCTTTGAAATGGGCCTCGGCGAAGCGCCCCAACCCCCAACTCTGGGACGCGTCGATCTGGCCCATCAGATCCCACACTCGATCGGCTGCGGCGCCCGTTGGGAAGTGGGCCGCGAAACCCGCCTGGGCCGCGAGATCCCATTCGGTGTGGCCGAATGGGTTCCGTTCGATCACCGTCTTGGTGTCGCCGCCGGCCCGCAGAACGGCCTCGGCGGCTGTCGCGGCCTGCTCCGCGGCGCCGATCGAGTCCCAAAGTTGTCGCGCGGCGTCGTTGTCCGACTCCGTGATGGCTCGGACGGCCGCGGCGTCCGAGCCTCCGGCGGCGAGCGCCGCGATCGCGATCGGGACTTTGACTGTCGACCAGGCCCGACCGGAGACCCAGGTTCCCGCTGTCACCAGCGAGGCCGGGTCGCTTCCGGCCGCGAGCAACGCCACACCGAGGGTCGTCCCGGTGTCGGCGGCTACCGCGGCCACCGCTGAGGCGAGTTCGGCGGCGAGGTCGAAGGTCGCCCTGGGCTCGGGTGGCGCCGGGGTGGACGGCACGGGGGCCGGCGTCGCCACGGGGGCCGGCGTCGCCACGGCTGTCGGGGCCTGGATCGCGACGGCGGCCGCCGTCCAGTCATACTGCCCCAGTTCCTTGGCGTTGGCTGTGGCGAAGCTGCCGCGCAGCAGAGCGGTGGCCAAGACGCCGACCACGACCACGCCGGCGGCGGCGCGACGCCGTCGCGCTGACCGCTGGTCGAAGGGCCACATGCTCCGCAAGAGTACGAGCGGATTCTGCCTTTTCTAGCTGGCTCGGCTGTGAAATCGCTGATCACGGCCGTGCTCCGCTACCGTTGACGCGTGCGAGGGGACTCGTGGGCCACGTCGCCGGGGACGCGCCGGTCGATGCAGGCGAACCGCAGCCGCGACACGGCGCCGGAGTTGGCTGTGCGCCGGGCGTTGTTCGCCCGGGGTCTGCGCTACCGGGTCGCCTTCCGGCCGATTCAAGGCGAGCGGATCTCCGTGGACGTGGCGTTTCCCGGCGCACGGGTTGTTGTGCTGGTGGATGGCTGTTTCTGGCATGGTTGTCCAAAGCACCACCGCGCCCCCCAGGCGAACAGTGAGTATTGGTCCGCGAAAGTGGCTCGCAACCGGGCGCGGGACGCCAAGACGAACCAGGTCCTCGCCGCCGCCGGTTGGCGGGTCTTACGGTTTTGGGAACACGAACAGCCGGAGCAGATCGCAGACACGGTGGCCGATGCCGTCCGAGCCGCCCGGCGGTGAGGAGCGATCCGGTATTGTATGGCCGGCGCGCGTCGCACCGGATCTGCGAGAGACCTGGGCGGCTGGCGCTCGGGAGGCGTCGCCTAGTGGCCTATGGCGCACGCTTGGAAAGCGTGTTGGGTGCAAGCCCTCGGGGGTTCGAATCCCCCCGCCTCCGCTGGCCCCTGCGGACTTCGCCCACTTCTTGGAAGCCGATGCCGATAGGCCTTCATCCAGGGCCCGCCGCGCAAACCGGCCGCATCCTTTGGCCAGCGCCCCTTGAAGTGACATCCGCGCTGGTCATGAGCGTGCCAGGGGCACAGCTCCCCGGCGACCGGGTCCTTCGCGTCCGTGCGCTGACAGCGTGGCGTGCCGGACGGCATCGTGCGCTGGCGGCGGGATGTGGCACGGTAGAGCGATGAGT
Source organism: Bifidobacteriaceae bacterium (assembly GCA_031278075.1). Lineage (GTDB taxonomy): Bacteria > Actinomycetota > Actinomycetes > Actinomycetales > WQXJ01 > JAIRTF01. Next base: position 10,773 of record JAITLE010000069.1, read on the forward strand.
TTCTTCGCGGTCACCGCGCGGCTAGAGGGCCGGGCCGGGCGGGCGGGCGTGATCACCACCCCCCACGGAGCGATCAAGACGCCGGCGTTTGTGCCGGTCGCGACCGCGGCGGCGGTCAAAGGCGCGACCGTTGAACAGATGGCCGCCCTCGGCGCGCAAGCCTTGCTGGCCAACGCGTACCACCTCTATCTGCGGCCTGGCCCGGACGTCTTGGCTCAGGCGGGCGGATTGGGGCGCTTCATGGGCTGGCGCGGGCCCACTTTCACGGACTCCGGCGGGTTCCAAGTGTTGTCCTTGGGCGCGGGCTTCAAGAAGGTGCTCGCCATGGACACCGCGGGGTTGGCGGAGCGGGAGGTGATCGCGCGCCGTTCGGAGCGGATGGCGCGGGTCGATGACGACGGTGTCACGTTCCGCTCTCACATCGACGGGTCGTCCCACCGGTTCACGCCGGAGGTCTCGGTCGGGGTCCAGCGGCAGATCGGCGCGGACGTCATCTTCGCGTTCGACGAGTGCACCACGTTGATGAACTCTCGCGCCTACCAGGAGCGGTCGGTGGCGCGCACGCTCGCTTGGGCCGGCCGCTGCCTCGCTGAGATGGCTCGTTTGGAGCGGGACACGCCGGCGCGTCAGGCGCTCTACGGCGTGGTGCAGGGCGCCCAACACGAGGACTTGCGGCGGCAGGCGGCGCGCGACCTGGTCGCCCTCGAAGTCGACGGCCGCGCCTTCGACGGGTTCGGGATCGGCGGCGCGCTGGAGAAGGAACGCCTCGCGGAGATCGTCGGCTGGGTCACGGCCGAGCTGCCGCCCGAACTCCCCAGGCACCTGCTCGGCATCTCTGAGGTGGATGATCTGTTCGCGGCGGTCGAGGCGGGCGCCGACACCTTCGATTGCGTGGCGCCGTCTCGTGCCGCCCGGCACGGCGCGATCTACTCCCGGGACGGCCGTTATAACGTCAAGCGCGCGGCCTTCAAGCGCGACTTCGCGCCGCTCGAGCCGGGCTGCGACTGCCCCACCTGCGGGAGCTACACGCGGGCTTACGTCCACCACTTGCTGCGGGCCGGCGAGTTGCTCGGGCTGACGCTCGCGACGATCCACAACGAGCGGTTCACGGTGCGACTCGTCGACGCGATGCGGGCCGCGATCGAGGATGGCGGCGCGGCGGCGTTCGACGCGCTGCGCTCAGCCTTCTTGGCGCGCTACTTTGGCGCATGATGCCGTGCCGGTGACGCGCCAACAGACCTCGCGCCGGGCTGCCGGGACTTCAGGGAGAACAAACAATTACGAATCAACGGCGTGGCGAAATAGTGGCTCTGGCCAGGGCATACGATCCCGGGGGCACGCGCGGCGAGGGGGAAATCGTAGGGTAGATTTGACTGAAGGGGTTGCCCATGATGTCCATCCGAGAACCCCGGATACCTGGAGGTCCTGAGTGAGTTCTGAGATCACGACGCGGTCTGGCGCAGACCAGATCCCGGTGGCGCGGCGGCCCGCCACCACACCGCCCCCACGTCCGCAGACGTGGGTCTTGAAAGTCATAATGGCCGCGACAGGCTCTGTGTTCGTGGCCTTCCTCCTGTTCCATCTCGCGGGCAACCTCAAGGTCTATCTGCCGGACGACCCGCGACTGCACTTCAACGAGTACGCGCATTGGTTGCGCGGCCTGTTGAATCCGCTGCTGCCCGGAGAGACGTTCCTCTGGCTGTTCCGCGGGGCGCTGGCGTTGTGCCTCGTCCTGCACGTCTACTCCGGTCTGACGATCTGGGTCAGGGGTCGGCGCGCCCGCGGCCACCACTCCCGCTCCATCAACGGGACCAGACATCATCTGATCGGCCGCACAATGATCTTCTCCGGCCTGATCATCCTGGCGTTCATCGTTTTCCATCTGCTCGACCTGACGGTCGGTCGGGGAGTCGAGTCGCGGGAGTTCTCCAGCAAGGCCACGTTCACCCTCCCGGAGGGCGGCTCCGTGACCGACGCCTACGCGAACCTGGTCCATTCATTCGAGCGGTGGCCGGTGGCGGTTTTCTATGTGCTGGTGATGCTGGTGGTGGCGCTGCACCTGAGCCACGGCATCTGGTCCATCGTCAATGACTTCGGCGGCACCGCACACCGGACCAGGACGGTGTTCTTGTTCCTGGCGGACGTGATCGCGCTGATCGTGGTGGTCGGCAACGCGTCCATCCCGATCGCGGTACTGACAGGAGGAATCACGCTATGAGCGCTGGCGCGGGCAGGAAGCGGGCCGCGGTGGGTCTGACCATCGACGATCTCAGGGTGGTCGGCGTGGCGCTGGACGGCAAGGTGCCGGACGCGCACCCACGCGACGCCTGGACCGACCGGAAGCTCCACTACAGCTTGGTCAACCCCTCGAACCGGGCCAAGTTCAAGATCATTGTGGTCGGCACCGGGCTGGCGGGGGCTGGCGCGGCGGCCGCGCTCGGCGAATTGGGCTACGACGTGGACGTCTACTCGTTCCACGACGTGCCGAGGCGGGCGCACTCGATCGCGGCCCAAGGCGGCATCAATTCGCCCAGGGCGCGCAAGGTGGACAACGACTCGATCGACCGGTTCGTCAAGGACACGGTCAAGGGCGGCGACTACCGCGGCCGTGAACAGGACGCTTACCGCCTCGGCGAAGAGGGCGTCAGGGTGATCGACCACATGCAGGCGATCGGCACACCGTTCGCCCGCGAGTACGGCGGCCAGCTGGCCACCCGTTCATTCGGCGGAGTGCAGGTCTCGCGGACCTATTACACCAGGGGGCAGACCGGCCAACAGCTCGAGCTGGCGGCGGCCCACGCGTTGTCGCGCCAGGTGGCGGCGGGCCACTGCAAGCTCCACGCCCGCCAGGAGATGCTGGATCTGATCGTCAAAGACGGCCGCGCCCAGGGCATAGTGGTCCGCGACCTGGTCTCAGGCAAGGTCCGCGCCCAGACCGCGCACGCCGTGATCCTGTGCACCGGCGGCTACGGGAACATCTACTACAAGGCGACCCTCGCCAAGAACTCGAACGCGACAGCGATTTGGCGCGCGTACAAGCGTGGCGCGTACTTCGGCAACCCCTGCTTCGTGCAGATCCACCCGACAGCTATTCCGCTCATGTCGACCTGGCAGTCGAAGAAGACCCTGATGTCGGAATCGCTGCGCAACGACGGGCGCATTTGGGCGCCCCGCCAAAAAGGCGATCCCCGGGACCCGGCCGATATCCCCGAGGCGGAGCGGTTCTATTTCTTGGAGGAACGCTACCCGGCATTCGGCAACCTGGTGCCACGGGACGTGGCGTCCCGTAACATCCGCGAACGGATCGAGGCCGGCTACGGGGTCGGCCCGCTCAAGAACGCTGTCTATCTGGATTTCAAGACGGGCATAGAGCGGCTCGGCGTCAAGCTGATCCGGGAACGCTACTCGAACCTCTTCGACATGTACGAGGAGCTGACCGGTGAGAACCCGTACGTCACGCCGATGCGGATCGCCCCGTCGGTGCACTTCACCATGGGCGGCCTGTGGACGGACTACGACCAGATGACCTCGATCCCGGGTCTGTTCGTCGGCGGGGAGGCCAGCTGGGCCTACCACGGCGCGAACCGGCTCGGCGCGAACTCACTGCTTTCGGGCTGCGTGGACGGCTGGTTCACGCTCCCCTATGCGGTGCCCAATTACTTGGCGGGCCTCTTGGGCAAGGCCCCTCTGGATCACGACGACCCGGTGGTCGCCCAAACGATCGCGGAAGTGGAAGACGGAATCGAGCGCCTGTTGCGAAACAACGGGACGCACGGCCCCGACCACTTCCACGCCAAACTCGGCGCGATCATGGACGTGTACGCCTCCGTGTCGCGGGATCCAGAGGGGCTGACCAAAGCGATCGGCCTGATTCGAGAGCTGCGCGAGGAATTCTGGCGCGACGTCAAAGTGGTGGGCGGCTCCGACCGGTTGAACCAAGAGCTCGAGACCGCCGGCCGCGTCGCCGACTACCTGGAGCTGGCGGAGCTGCTGTGCGTCGACGCCTTGGACCGCGACGAGTCGGCCGGGGCCCATTTCCGCACCGATCACGAGGTCGACGGCGAAGCCAAACGTGACGACGAGGACTGGTGTTTCTGCTCGGCCTGGGAGTATCCCGCCGACGGCGGCAAACACATCCGCAACTTTGAACCCTTGACCTTCCGGGCCGTGCCCTTGCAGCAAAGGAACTACAAGTGACAGACGAGAAGATGCGGCTGATCCTCGAGGTTTGGCGCCAGGACGGGCCGAGGGCGGAGGGGCGCTTCGAGACACACGAGATCACCGACGCCACGCCGGAGATGTCGCTCCTGGAGCTGCTGGACCGGCTGAACCACAAGCTGGTCGAGGAAGACGTCGACCCGGTCGCCTTCGAATCCGACTGCCGTGAGGGCATCTGCGGCACCTGCGGTCTCGACGTCAACGGCGTGCCGCACGGCCCGGAGGACAACGTGCCGGCCTGCGGTCAGCACGTGCGGAGCTTCAAGAGCGGCGACACGGTCCGCTTCGAGCCGTTCCGCGCCAAGGCGTTCCCGGTGATCAGGGACCTGATCGTGGACCGCACCGGCCTGGATCGGATCATCCAGGCCGGCGGCACAATCGCGGTGGACGCCGGCACCGCCCCAGACGCGGACACGCTGCAGGTGACACACGACGAGGCCGAACGCGCTCTCGACTTCGCCGGCTGCATCGGCTGCGGCGCGTGCGTCGCGGCTTGCCCGAACGGCGCCGCCTACCTGTTCACGGGCGCGAAGCTGGCGCACCTCGCGCTGATCCCGCACGGCAAACAGGAACGCGCCAAGCGCGCCCGCTCGATGGTCGCCCAGATGGAGCACGAGTTCGGCCCGTGCTCGCAGATCGGCGAATGCGCGCTCGCCTGCCCGGCGGATATTCCGCTGCCCGCGATCGCGGTGGTCAACCGCGAACGCATCCGCGCCGGCTTCAAACGCAAAGCCAACTAAGCCTCGATCCAGTAAGAGCGGCGCCCATTCGGCGCACGATGCCGACCGGTCGCTTCCCAGCCGCACCGCCCCGGGCGGGTGGTGGCGCGGCAGCGGCGGCCGGTCGGCGTGAAACCCTCCCCGAGGAGTGTGTCCGGCTCGACCGTCCTCACGTAGTCTTTACCGCGTGACGAGCGTTGGAACGGTGCTGCGGCTGAGCGGAAAGTGGTTGCTCGGAATATCCGGGTTCTTGGTGGTGTCGGTGGCTTGCGGGATTCTCACGTCGGGGCTGCTGTTGCCTGTGGTGGTGGTCGGGTCGGCGGTGGCCAACACGGGCAAAGCCGTCGTGGAGGCGATCGACGACGAACTGGAGATGCCGCAACTGTCCCAGAAGTCGTACCTGTTGGCGTCCGACGGGACCCTGCTCACCACGTTCTACGCGCAGAACCGTGTGGCGATCTCTCTTGACCAGGTGTCTCAAGCGATGCAGGACGCGGTTGTGGCGCTGGAGGACAGGCGGTTCTGGGAACACTCCGGGGTTGACGTGCTGGGCATGGCGCGGGCGTTCCTGAACAACGCCGCGTCGGGGGCTGAGGCCACTCAGGGCGCGTCCACGCTGACCCAACAACTCGTCAAGAACTTGCTGATCGACCAGGCGGTCCTCGCCGGTGACGAAGACGCCGCGGCGGCGGCCAGCGACAAGAGCTACGCCCGTAAGCTGCGCGAGGCGAAGATGGCGGTCGCCTTGGAGAAGAAGTACGGCAAACAGAAGGTGCTCGAGGCTTATCTGAACATCGCGCAATTCGGGCCGTCCGTCTACGGCGTCGAGGCGGCCGCGACCTATTACTTCGGGGTTCACGCGTCTGAGCTGAGCGTTGTGCAGGCCGCCACCATCGCCGCGGTGACTCAGAAACCGAACGGGATGGATCCGGTCAACAACCCGAAGAGCAACAAGACCCGGCGCGACGCGGCGTTGGCCGCCATGCTGCGCGACGGGTACATCACCCAAGGGCAGTACACCCAGGCGGTGGCGACGGATGTGACCGAGAGTTTGAACCTGACCCCCAGCCGGCGCGGCTGCGAGGTGGTCGACGAGACTGTCCACGCCGGGTTCTTCTGCGACTACGTCGTGGCGGAGATCCGCAACTCGGAGGCGTTCGGAAAGGACGCGCGGGAACGCAAGGAGCTGCTCGACAGGGGTGGCCTGACGATCACCACGACACTGGACATCAAGACGCAGCAGGCCGCGTGGGACGCCGTCAACGGACAGGTGCCGTATGACGACGAGTCCGGCGTGGGGCACGCCCTGACCGCGGTGGAGCCGGGCACCGGGCGGATCATCGCGATGGCGCAGAACCGCTTGTACATGAGCGGAACCACGGACGATCCGTATTACACGTCCGTCAACTACAACGCCGACCGCGCCTACGGCGGATCGTCCGGGTTCCAGGTCGGATCGACCTTCAAACCTTTCATTTTGGCCGCGTGGCTCGAAGCCGACCACTCGTTGCTTGAGGTGTTCGACGGCTCACGGCAGTCTTACCGTCCCGCCCACTTCCCGGCCAGCTGCCTGCCGGGCGGCCACACCATGGACGGGAACTGGGACATCAGGGGCGGCGCGTCCGCCTCCGTGAACGCTTACACCGCCACCGCCGCCTCGATGAACGCCGCTTACGCCGCCATGGAATACGCGCTCGACATGTGCGCCATCGGTGACTTGCTCTCGCGGGTCGGTGTCCACCGGGCCGACGGCTCCGAGTGGCCGTTGAATGCCTCGATGGTGCTTGGCAGCGGCGAGATATCGCCGCTGACGATGGCGAGTTCGTATGCGACGTTCGCTTCGGGCGGCGCCTATTGTTCGCCGACCTCGATCGACGCGGTGATCAAGCCCGACGGCTCGGTCCTGGAGCTGCCGGAACGGGATTGCGTCAAGGCTGTCGAAAAGGGCGTCGCGGACGGGGTCAACGCCGCGCTGGAACGGGTCGTCTCGAGCGGCACCGGCAACCAGGCCAGGCTCAGCGGCGGACGAACAGTGGCCGGCAAGACGGGCACCACCAACAACAACGTCGCCGCGTGGTTCTGCGGCTACACACCCCAACTGGCGGCGGCTGTCTGGACCGGTTACCCGGACCAGTCGAAGTCCCTCAGCGGCAAGATCGGCAACTCCTGGTACACCGCGGGGGCTTTCGGCGGCGGGATCGCCGCTCCGACATTCGCCGAGTTCATGAACGTGGCGCTGGACGGCGCGGAGAAGCTGACCTTCGACTCGCCGCCTTCAGTGATCGAACGCGGCCGGATGAGACCCATCCCCGATGTGGTCGGCCTGACCGAGAAAGACGCCACCGAGAAGTTGCGGGACGCGGGGTTCGCCTCCGCGACGAACGACGGCGCGTATTCGGACACCGTGCCCGAAGGCGCCGTGGTCGAGCAAAGTCCCAGGGGCGCAGCCTATCCAGGAACCAAGATCACGATGACTCTGTCGCGCGGGCCGGAACCGCCGCCGGTGGAACCGGAGCCACCAATCCAGCCGGTCCCACCACCGGTCGACCCGCCGGCGGACACCGGCCAGCCATAGCCGCCGGGGCTAGCCTTCTAGCCGATCTTCTTCGCCGTGGTGGTGATCAGGAGGATGGCTGTCGTGATGGCTACCACGTCGATGTCGCGGTGGACGACCAGCCGGACGGCATCGCCCATCAACAGGCAACCCAACCCCGCTTCGCGCCACGCCGCCCAAATGTCGCCGGCGGTCGCGTCGGACCCGGGGCCCGGGCGCACGGTCAGGATGTTGGTGGCGGGCGGCGGGCAGTCCAACCCGACGGCGCGGATCGCCTCCGACAGCGTGGTGGCGCGGATGCGGTCCTCGTCGATGCGGGGCAGTTCCTGCTCCAACGCGACCAGCGCCGCCGCCGCGAGCACGCCGGACTGCCGCATGCCACCACCCAGCGCTTTACGCGCCCGGCGGGCCTTTGTGATGAAGTCCTTCGGGCCGAGCAGCATTGAGCCGACAGGCGCGCCCAGCCCTTTCGAGAAGCAGACCGTGATCGAGTCGACCGGTCCGGCCGCTTCGCGCGGGAGGATGTCCTGAGCGGCTGCCGCGTGCCAGATGCGGGCGCCGTCGAGGTGGACGGGCCAGCCGACATCATGCGCGGCCGCGACCAGATCGTTCATCACCGTGCGACCCAGGATCACGCCGCCGGCCTGGTTGTGGGTGTTCTCGAGGCAGACCAGCTTGGTGCGCAGGTCGTAATACATCTGCCCCCTTGGTTCAACGGCCGCCACCGCCCGGATGTCGTCCGGGGAAGGGACGCCTGGACCGAACGAGCACGGCAGCTCGGCCGGCATGCCGCCGGCGAGCCACGCGCCGGTTCCGAGCTCGTGGGTCAGCACGTGCGCGCCCTTCGGCGCGTAGAAGCGGTCGCCGCGACCCAAGTGGATCATCAGGGCGCACAGGTTCGCCATCGAACCGGACGGCATGAAAAGGCCAGCTTCCTGGCCCAGCATGCGGGCGGTGCGTTCTTCGAGAAGCTCGACGGTCGGGTCGCCGTCGAGCACGTCGTCGTCGACGTGGGCTCGGGCCATCGCTTCGCGCATGGCGGGGGAGGGTTTGGTGACGGTGTCGGAACGGAAGTCGACTTGAATTTGCATCTGTCTATTACACCGCGTGAGCGGCGGTCCGATGCCGACCTGCCACGAACCAGCGGCGCGTCCTGGGACCCTTGGGGCCGGTCATGGCAAAAACTGGCGTCTACGCTCTAGCGTTGGGGGTTTGGGCGCCGTGGCTCACGCGGACCGGCCGGCGGCGCCGACTTGCCTGCGGATCGACGCGGCCGAGCCCTCCTCAGCACAGTCTCATTTCCGGAGGAAACTATGCAGCCCAGGCTCAATCTGCTCGCGAGCGACGCACCAGGCGGCGAGGCCAATCTCAAACTCCCCGACCTCGGAGAGGTCCTGGTCGGAGGCGCGATCTCGGGGCGAGCCGTGCTGTTGGCCTCGTTGGCGGTGTGCCTGGCCGGGCTGGGGTTCGGGGCGTGGACCTACTTGAAGCTGCGCGCCCTGCCGGTGCACCCCTCGATGAAGCGGGTTTCGGAGCTGATCTTCGCGACCTGCAAGGCCTACCTCTTGAAGCAGGGGCGCTTCCTGCTGGTGTTGTGGACGTTCATCGCGGCGGTGATCGTGATCTATTACAAGTTCGCGGTCGCGTTCACCTGGGGCAGAGTCGCGATCATCATCGCGTTCTCCCTGATCGGCATGGCGGGGTCGTTCTCGGTGGCGTGGTTCGGGATCAGGGTGAACACGTTCGCCAACTCCCGGACCGCGCACGCCTCGCTCGCCGGCAAACCGTGGCCGGTGCACGCCATCCCGATGCGTTCCGGGATGGCTGTCGGGATGGTGCTGATCTCGTTGGAGCTGCTGCTGATGCTCGGCATCCTGCTGTTCTTGCCGGGCGACATCGCCGGCGCGTGTTTCATCGGGTTCGCGGTCGGAGAATCGCTCGGCGCCTCGGCCCTGCGGATCGCGGGCGGCATCTTCACGAAGATCGCCGACATCGGCTCGGACCTGATGAAGATCGTGTTCAAGATCGACGAGGACGATCCGCGAAACCCTGGCACCATCGCTGACTGCACCGGCGACAACGCCGGCGACTCGGTGGGTCCGTCCGCGGACGGGTTCGAGACCTACGGCGTCACCGGAGTCGCCCTGATCACGTTCATCCTGCTGGGCATTCCCGACCCGGGGACGCAAGGGACCCTGTTGGTGTGGATCTTCACAGTCCGCGCGGTCATGCTGATCGCTTCGGTGGCGAGCTATTTCGCGAACGAGTTCGCCGCCAAGCGGTTGCTGGCCGGCAAAGCCGACTTCGACTTCGAGACGCCGCTGACGTCGCTGGTCTGGGTGACCTCTGGTGTGTCCATCGTGTTGACCTTCGGCACCACTTACCTGATGCTGAACGGACTCGACGCCGGCCTGTGGTGGAAGCTGGGCACGATCATCTCGCTCGGCACCCTGGCCGGCGCGCTGATCCCGGAGTTGGTCAAGGTCTTCACCTCCACCAAGGCGCGGCACACTCGGGAGGTCGTGACGTCCAGCCGAGAGGGCGGGGCTTCGCTGAACATCCTGTCCGGCCTGATCGCTGGGAACTTCTCGGCCTATTGGCTGGGGATCGCGGTGGTCGCCTTGATGGGCGGCGCCTACTTGATCTCCACGCAGGGCCTGGCTGAGGCCCTGCTGGGGCTCGACCCGGACGGGTCGGTGCTGGCCAGCGCGGCGCCGTCCGTGTTCGCGTTCGGTTTGGTCGCGTTCGGCTTCTTGGGGATGGGTCCGGTCACCATAGCGGTGGACTCCTACGGCCCGGTGACGGACAACGCGCAATCCGTCTTCGAGTTGTCTCAAATAGAGCAGGTCCAGGGCGTCGAAAAGGATCTCGGACACACCCCGGCGTGGCGCAAGGCGAAGCTCATGTTGGAAGAGAACGACGGCGCCGGGAACACTTTCAAGGCCACCGCCAAACCGGTCCTGATCGGCACGGCGGTGGTTGGCGCGACCACCATGATCTTCTCCATCATCATGACGTTGACCGACTCGCTGAGTTCCGGAGTGGAGAATCTGTCCCTGGTGCACCCGCCGTTCTTGCTCGGCTTGATCCTGGGTGGCGCGGTGATCTATTGGTTCACGGGCGCCTCGTCGCAGGCTGTCACCACGGGCGCGTACCGCGCGGTGGAATACATCAAAGCCCACATCGACCTGCGCTCGAAGGCGGCCGCCTCGGAGAAGGATTCGCGCCGGGTGGTGGAGATCTGCACCCAGTACGCCCAGCAGGGCATGTTGACGATTTTTCTCGCGATTTTCTTCGCGACGCTCTCGTTCGCGTTCGTCGAGCCGTATCTGTTCATCGGCTACCTCATATCTATCGCGTTGTTCGGTCTCTACCAAGCGATCTTCATGGCGAACGCCGGCGGCGCTTGGGACAATGCGAAGAAGATCGTCGAGGTGGACCTCCACCAAAAGGGCACCGCGTTGCACGACGCGACGGTGATCGGCGACACCGTCGGCGACCCGTTCAAGGACACGTCGTCGGTCGCCCTGAATCCGGTCATCAAATTCACCACACTGTTCGGTTTGCTGGCCGTCGAATTGGGTGTGATGTTGACGGCCCGCGGCCTCGGCTCCTTGGTGCATGTGCTCGCCGCCGCGCTGTTCCTGGTCAGCGCCTTCTTCGTGTGGCGCAGTTTCTACGCGATGCGGATCAACCAGGGCGCCGACCCGATCCTCGCGGAGGCCGTCGCCGAAGCGGACCTCCCCGCGTAGCGCGCCGCGGCCCGAAGCCGCCCGGTCGCGCGTCCAGCGCTGGCCGGGACGGCGCCGTGGCTCGTGGTCGCGTCCCGTGGTGTGGTTCACGGGTTGCTTTGGGACTCAGGCGCGGGCCGCCGCACGCCGGGTCACGGCGCCGAAATGGACCCATGGAAAAGCTGCCGTCACAATCGCTTGGTATCGTGGCCCGTACCCCATCAGCGCGAAGCTAGGAGACCAACAGTGTCATATGCGGAAATCGACCCCACGCGGATCGCAGAACTCACGGCGCGCGAGGAGGCGCGCCTCAACGAGCGCACAGCGCGGTCGCGTGACTACTACGAACGCGCGTCGCGGCACCTCAGCGGCGGCGTCGCGAGCTCTTACCAACTCCGGGAGCCGTGGCCGATCTACCTGGAGGGTGGCGCGGGCCCGAAAGTCTGGGACGTGGACGGCAACGAGATGTGGGATTTCCACAACGGCTTCGGATCGATGGTGCAGGGTCACGCGAACCCCGTCATCGGCGCGGCCATCGCGGAGCGCTATCCACGTGGCACCCACTTCGCGGCGCCCACCGAGGACGCCATCGCCGTCGCGGACAACCTGGCAGCCCGGTTCGGAATGCCGAAATGGCGCTACGTCAACTCGGGTTCGGAAGCGACCATGGACGCGATCCGGATCGCGCGCGGCTACACCGGGCGCGACACCGTGATGAAGATCTTCGGCTCATATCACGGGCACCACGACACGGTGATGGTGTCGATCGGGGTGCCTTACGAGTCGATCGGCGACCGCGAGAACCTCGCGTCGCTGCCCTACGGCGCGGGCGTGCCCGCGGTGACCACGGCCATGACGGTCCCGGTGCCGTTCAACGACGCGGGCGCCATGGAGCGGCGCATCCAACGCCTCGACGCCGAGGGCCGCAAGCCGGCCTGCGTCATCATGGAGGCGGCCATGATGAATCTTGGCGTGGTCCTGCCGGAGCCCGGGTATTTGGAGGAGGTCCGGGCGATCACCCAGCGGTACGGCGTGGTGTTGATCTTCGACGAGGTCAAGACCGGCCTGACGATCGCCGCGGGCGGCGCCACCGAGTTGTTCGGCGTGACCCCCGACATGATCACGCTGGCGAAGGCGCTCGGCGGCGGGCTGCCCACCGGGGCGATCGGCGGGACCGCCGAGGTCATGTCCGTGGTCGAGGACCACAGCGTCTACCAGGTCGGCACCTACAACGGCAATCCGCTCGGGATGGCCGCCGCGCGCGCCTCGCTGGAGAAGGTCCTCACGCCGGGCGCCTACACGTGGCTCCAGCACCTCGCGGACAGGATCGCGGACGGATGTTCCGACGTGATCCGGCGTCACAACCTCCCCGGCTACACGGTCTCGTTGCCGTCGAAGGGGTGCGTGACGTTCTCGCCGACGAAGATCGTGGACTATGAGACGTTCCTCGGCAGCCAGAACGTCGCGTTGACCGACTTGGCGTGGCTGTTCAACATGAACCGCGGAATCTTCATGACGCCCGGCCGCGAGGAGGAGTGGACGTTGTCGGTCACCCACACGGACGATGCCGTCGACGCCTACATCGCTTGCTTCGACGAGATGGCTCACGACCTGACCAAGTAGGCGCGACTCGGCTCAGGCGCAAAGGTTTCGGCTACCTAGTGGGTCTAGGCGCGTCCCATGGCCTGAGTTTGCCGCCGATGTCGTCCATCCACGAAAGATCCTCGTCGGGCTCGGGCGGCGCCAGCGGCCAAGGTGGCGTCTGGGCGCGCGGGATCTTGTCAGCCAAGGAACTCGCCCGGCGCGGCTGCGGCGGGCGAGGTTCTGGCTCGACTTGTCCCCATGGCCGCGGCATTCCGCCCGGCGGGACTGTGGCGCGCGGCAGGCGGTCGGCCACGGACTTGATCTCGCCGATGTGTCGCGGCCGACGAGTCGGGAGCTCACCGGTCGAGAAGCCTTCGACGCCCGGCCCTCGCGGCACAAAGGCCACGGGCTTGGCCACCGTGTCCGGGCGGGTGGAGATGATCCGGTCAGCGGTGACGGCGCGCCTCGTGGCGGCTTGGCGCCGGGTGACGGCCTGAAGATCGCCCCAGTTGGGTGGGCCCGCTGTCAGGGTCGGCGGGATCTCACCGGTCGGGGCGCCCGAGTCTTTCACCCAGGGGATCGGTCTGGGCTTGGGCGGAGCGCCTTCGGCGCTGGTCTGCCGTGGGTCCGTTCTTCTCGGGGTCGACCGCGCCGCGGCGGCCTCCCGGACGGAGCGGCGGCTCAGCAATGGCGGGCCGGCGTCCGGTGACGACTCCCACGGCTCGGCGCCGGCTTCACGCCGCGCGGCGGCGCGGTCCGCGGGCGAGGATCGCCGCATGGCGGGTTGGCCGGCCCTGGGCGCGGCGCCGCGCGCCAGCGGGGACGGCGGGGACGGCGGGGACGGCGGGGGCGGGCGGCGGGGGCCGCGCGTGGCGGCGCCAGCGCCGCTAGCCAATGGCGCCGGCGGCCGCCGCCGAGCGAACGGTCCCGTATCCTCAGCTGGGCTGGCGGATGGGCCCCGCGCGGGGCCTGGCGCCGCGGTTGGCTCTGGGGTTGGCGGCGCGCTTGGCGGCGCCGTCTCAGACGGCCGAGTCTCCCTCGGCAGGCGCCGCTGGCGCAGCACCAACAGCACCAAGCCGGCGGCGAGAAGGACAACCAGCACCGACAGGATCACGATCACCGTCAGGCCGTGCTTTTCAGCCCACTCCACGGCATAACCGAGTTTCGGTATCCGGTACATGTAAACGCCTATCACGTCTTCCTCCGCCAAGCTGGACTCATCCGGTTCATCGTAAGCCTCACCCTTAGTTATGAGGCGGCGGCCGGTCGCGGTGAGCTGCTCGCCCACCACCTCGCGGATGGCCAGCGTCGTGTCCCCGCCGCCCTTGGCGAAGACGACCAGCTGACCCAAGCCGACGCTGCCTGGGTCGGACACTCCGCGGGTGACCACCAGATCGCCCTCGTTGATGGCTGGCGCCATGGACGCGTCGTTCACGCTGAGCGACTGGCCACGTGTGATCAAGGGCACCGCGGCCACGGCCACGGCCAACGCCAACAGCGCCACCAACAGCACACCAGCCAACGCCGTGAAATACCCGCGAAGCAGGACAGCCCCGTTGGTAGGCGGTTTCACGCGCGGTTCCTCGCTTCGCTTGGCGCCCGGCGGGTTCCCTCCCCCGTTTGCGGTCGGCTTGGTCACCGTGCCGGACAGCGCCCCCGTGCCCGAGGGCGGTTCGGTCACCAATGAGACAAGGATAGAGTCAAGGCCGTCCTCAAGTCAGCAGGTCAAATCTTGCGTCGGCGGTGTCCCGTCGACCAAATAGCGGTCGACGGCGCCTTCCACGCAGTCATTGGATCTGCCGTAGGCGGTGTGGCCCTCCCCCTCGAAGGTGATCAAGACCGAGGACTCGAGTTGTTCGGCTAGGGCCAGCGCCCCTTGGTATGGGGTCGCGGGGTCGCCAGTGGTGCCGATCACAATGATCGGCTCGGCGCCCGGCGCCGAGACCGGGTGCGGCTCGCCCACCTGCGGATACGGCCAGACCTCGCACTGCATCTCGCTGTAGGACCAGAACTCGCCGATGGTCGGCGAGGCCGCGGCCAGGTCGCGGGCGTGCTTCTCGACGGCCGCCGGATCGGCGGACAGGCGGGCGTCCAGGCAGTTGATCGCGATAAACGCCTCCATCTGGTTCGACGAATACTGCCCGAGGCTCCGCTCAAGGTATAGATCGGACAGCCAAAGCAAGTAGCTGCCGTCACCCTCGTCGAGCAAGTCGAAAAGCGCTGTCGTCAGCAGTGACCAAGTCAGGTCGTCGTAGAGCGTCACCACTATCCCGTTGATGGCCAGCGGCGCCGTCAAGTCCCGGCCGTCGCCATCTGGAATCGCGATCGGTTTGGCTTGTATCTCCTTCAGCGCCTCATGGATCTCCTCCAGCGCCTCAGCTTTGGTTCCCGAGAACGGGCAGTAGCTGCCGGCCAGGCAATCGTCCAGGTACGCGTCGAGCGCCGCCTCGAAGCCGGCCGCCTGCTCCACTTCGTGGAGGTCCGCCGAGACCGAAGGGTCCAGGGCCCCGTCCAACACCATCCGGCCAACGTTCTGGGGGAACAGTTCGGCGTAGGTGGCGCCCAAGAAAGTGCCATAGGAGAAACCCAGGAAGTTCAGTTTCTCGTCGCCTAGCAGAGCGCGCAGCAGGTCCATGTCCTTGGCCGACGAGATGGTGTCGACGTGGCCCAACAGCGGCCCAGTGTTCGCGGCGCAGGCGTCGGCGAAAGGTTTGACGACATCGACCGATTCCGCGAGCCCCTCAACCGTCTTGGGCCAGGTCGCCGCATAGTACGCGTCCCGCTCCGCTGTGGTCTTATAGCAGGTCACAGCACTCGAGTCGCCCACGCCACGCGGATCGAACCCGACTATGTCGAAGCGCTCTCGGACCTCAGCGCCGATCCGCGGCAGGATGCTGCCGAGGTAGCTCTTGCCGCTGCCGCCGGGGCCGCCGGGGTTGATCACCAGCGACCCGATCCGCTGGTCCGAGTCGGTGGCCTCGACTCGCGCCAACGCCAGCTCGATCGTCTCGCCTTCCGGGTCCGCCCAGTCGAGGGGAGCTAGCACCGTGGCGCACTGGGCGCCGGTGGTGACCGTGCACCGCTCCCATTCGACGGTCTGCTCCCAGACGGACGCCGGCCCTGAAGTCACGTCGCCCGAGGGGCTTTGAGAGCTCCGGGACCTGGGAGCTGTCGACCCCTCATCCCCGCCGCCCCCGGTGCAGCCTGTCAAGGCGATCACGACGGCCACTGGCAGCGCCGCGGCGATCATGCGTCGAATTCTCAGTCCTCGCATACCAATCACTCTCCCACAGGTTCTCTCGCCAACTCGGGCAACGCCAGGATGACCGCCATCGCCTCCAGCGCCAACGCGGGCGCCACGTTGGCGGCCAACCGCTCACGCGCCCGCTCGATGGCGTCCAAGCGCGCCACGGTCTGCGTCGGCGTGGAGGTCCGGGCCTGCTCCGCCACCAGGTCCGCCTCGGCCGCGTTGACCAGATCTACGCCGGCCCCGAATTGGACGGCTAGGACGTCGCGGTAGAAGGCGAGCAGGTCGATCAGAGCGCGGTCCAAGGTGTCAGCCTGCCCCCGGCGCGCCCGCCTGGCGGACTCGTCGTCGAACTCCTTCAACCTAGACCGGGCGTATACGCTGGTCCGGCCGCGGCCAGGCTCGCCCATCGCGGCGAGCAAGCGGGCGCGTTCCTCCGCGTCGCGCTCCTTGACGACAGCGTCCGCGCGAGCTTTCGCCACGCCGTCGAGTTCGCCTGCCGCGATGACAGCCCGCGAGACGGACGAGGCGGCGCGCGGGATCGCGAGGACTTTGCGGCGCTGCTGGACGGCATCGTGCTCCTTGACGAGGCGGCGCGCCACCCCGATATGGCACTGGGAGGCCAACGCGGCCAGGCGGGCCGCATCCGGCGAGGCGCCGTCTTTCTCGATCAGCAACCGCGTGACCGCGGCGACGGGCGGGATGCGCAGCGTGACCAGCCGGCAGCGGGAACGCACAGTGACGAGCACGTCCCGGGGGCTGGGCGCTGAGAGGATCCACACTGTGCGCCGCGCAGGTTCTTCGAGGGACTTCAGGAGCACATTCCCGGTCCGTTCGAGCATCCTGTCGGCGTCTTCGACAATGATCACGCGCCAACGCCCCCGCGCGGGCGCACGCGCGGCCAGCGT